>JAGPES010000545.1 GCA_018057015.1 Pseudomonadales bacterium
CAGGCGCAGCCGGTGGAGACCGGCGGGCCGCGCCTTTTTCTCACCGCCAGCGTCGGCGTGTGCATGCGCACGCCCGACATGGAAAGTGTCGAGGCGCTGATGAAGGGCGCCGACGACGCGCTCTACCTCGCCAAGCAGCGCGGGCGCAATCGCGTGGTGCTGATACAGGACGAGCCGGGCGGCGGGTGATCCGGCGCAGGGTGCCGTTGGTCATCGGCTTGCCGGTGTTGCCGTGGGGCCACAGTCCGTGCGGGCAGAAAGGACCGAAGCGTGACTTTGTAACTTGATGCTGCTGAGAAACTACTTTAACTTGAAGACCGTTTGTCCCTGATCGGGATTGGAAACCATGGATCGACCCGACTTCCAGGCCGAAATCCGCGAACTGAACCTCGCCTACCTGATGCTCGCCCAGCAGATGCTGCGCAGCGACCGGGCGACGGCGCTGTTTCGTCTCGGTATCGGCGACGAGCTGGCCGACGTGATCGAATCCATGTCCGCGGCGAAGCTGGTGCGCATGGCGGGCAGCCAGATGCTGCTGCCGTGCTTCCGCTTCGACGATGCGCAACTGGCCCGGCTGATGGCGGGCGAGGGGCGCGATGCCGCAAGCGCCGGGCTGCACGCTGCGATCCTCGCGGCGGGCAAGGCGGCGAGCGAGGCGGCTTGAGGAACCGAAAATGAAGAACAAGAGTGTGGTCGAGGAAGCGGATGACGTCCGCCGCGCGGTCGAGATGGTGCAACTGGGCGCGCGCATGCAGATGCTCGAGGTCGAGACGCGCCTGAGCCGCGAGAAACTGCTGAAGATCTACAAGGAGGTGCGCGGCGTCTCGCCCCCGAAGGGCATGCTGCCGTTCTCCACCGACTGGTTCATGACCTGGCAGCCCAATGTGCATTCCTCGCTGTTCATGGGCTTTCATCGCTTCTTCGCGCAGCGCGCGGGCGTGCACGGGCTGGACGCGATCCTGAAGTCCTATCACCTCTACCTCGACCATATCGAGAGCGGGGCGATGGAGCCGGTGCTCAGCCTCACGCGGGCATGGACCCTGGTGCGCTTCTTCGATGCCGACCTGCTCCAGCTTGCACCCTGCACCTGCTGCGGCGGGCAGTTCGTCGCCCATGCCCACGATCCGGTGCACAGCTACGTGTGCGGTCTGTGCAACATGCCCTCGCGCGCGGGCTCCTCGCGCAAGAAGGCGACCACGCGGCGCGCGGTGTCGCGCACGCGCCAGCCCGCAACCGTCTGAAGGACGGCTTCGTCGCGGCGTGTGGCCGCGATCGCCCTCGAGGGCCGCACTGGTGACAGGCGGCCCTTGTTCGTTGCGGGGCGCGGATCGCTTTCGGTGCGCTGAAGTGGCGGGCGTGCATTTCGCACACGCAGCGCACTGCAGTCGTTCAAGTTCTCTTTCCCGTGGTCGTTAGATCCGGCAGATGCCGAGCCGTCCACCCGGGCGCTGCGGCCGATTCCTGTGGAGTGAGCGGTGTTCCTGATCATTGGCTACGTCATCATCCTTCTCGCCTCGCTCGGCACCTATGCGGTGCACGGCAGCCTGGCGGCACTGTGGGTGCCCATGGAGTACCTCGCGATCGTCGGCCTGATGATCGGCGGCTTCGTCGCCAGCAACGGGCCGAAGGCGCTCAAGGGCACGCTCGGCTCGCTGTCGCTGGCGGTGAAGGGCTCGAAGTACAACAAGGCGCTCTACGTCGATCTGCTCGCGCTGCTGTTCGAGATCCTCGCCAAGGTGCGCAAGGAAGGCCTGATGTCGATCGAGAACGACATCGAGAACCCCGACTCCAGCCCGATCTTCTCCAAGTACCCGAGCGTCGCCGCCGACCACCACGCGGTCGAGTTCATGACCGACTACCTGCGCATGATGGTGGGCGGCAACCTCAACGCCTTCGAGATCGAGAACCTGATGGACATGGAGATCGAGACCCACCACCAGGAGGCCCACCAGGCGCCGCACGTGGTCTCCAAGGTCGCCGACGCGGTGCCCGCCTTCGGTATCGTGGTGGCGGTGATGGGCGTGGTGAACGTGATGGGCTCGGTCGGCCAGCCGCCGGCGGTGCTGGGCAAGATGATCGGCGGCGCGCTGGTCGGCACCTTCCTCGGCATCCTGGTCTCCTACGGCTTCGTGGCGCCGATCGCCAGCCAGCTCGAGCAGAAGGTTGAGGAGAGCGGCAAGATCTATCAGGTGATCAAGGTCGTGCTGCTGGCGAGCATGAACGGCTACGCACCGCAGGTCGCGGTGGAGTTCGGCCGCAAGGTGCTGTACTCGACCGACCGCCCGGGCTTTTCCGAGCTCGAGCAGGAAATCAAGAACCGCAAGGGCTGAGTCGCATGTCCGTCTCTTGCCAAACTTCGAGCCGCGGCGTGCCTGAGCGCGCGGCCGGCCTGCCGGGGAGCGCGCGATGAGCGACGACACCCAGCAGCCGATCGTCGTCAAGCGCATCAAGAAGGGCGGCGGCGGCCACCACGGTGGCGCGTGGAAGATCGCCTACGCGGACTTCGTGACCGCGATGATGGCCTTCTTCCTGCTGATGTGGCTGCTCGGCTCGACCGCGCAGGGCGACCTCGAGGGCATCGCCGACTACTTCCAGAACCCGCTCAAGCTCGCCATGCAGGGCGGCGAGGGCACCGGCGACAGCTCCAGCATCATCAAGGGCGGCGGCGAGGACCTGTCGCGCAAGGTCGGCCAGGTGCGGCGCGGCGATACGCCGAGCACGCGCGCGATCAACCTCGAC
>JAGPES010000064.1 GCA_018057015.1 Pseudomonadales bacterium
GTACAGCACGCCGAGTTGCCCGGCCCTGTAGGTGCCGAGCCCGTACGACAGGCACGCAACCACGACGACCACGCCAATCACGGACCACCGGCCGAACTCGCGCTGCCGAAGCCATTCGCGCAACATCCGACCCGGAGCCCTCGGTATCCGCATCAGCTTTGCCGACAGCTTCCCGGATGGCCAGTCACGGTAGCAGTGCCGGCGCACCAAGCCCCGTCTGCTCAGGCAGCCCGAACATGATGTTCATGTTCTGCAGCGCCTGGCCGGCCGCGCCTTTCACCAGGTTATCGATGACGGACAGCACGACGACCGTATCGCGAGCGGCAGGCCGGTGTACTGCGATGCGACACAGGTTGGTGCCTCGCACAGAGCGGGTCTGGGGGTGCTCACCCGCCGGCAGCACGTCCACCGCCAGCTCGTCACGGTATCGCTGTTCAAACAGTCGCTGCAGGTCAACGGTGACATCCGTAAGCTGTGCGAACAGCGTGGCGTGAATGCCGCGAATCATGGGCGCCAGGTGCGGCACGAAAGTCAGCTGTACCGGCGCACCGCTGGCCTGCTGCAGCCCCTGCTCTATCTCCGGCAGGTGGCGGTGACCCGGCACGCTGTAGGCCTTGAGGCTGTCGTGCACCTCGGTCAACAGGTTGTCGACCTTGGCCTGCCGGCCTGCACCGCTGACCCCGGATGCAGCGCTGGCGATGAGACGCGAAGCATCCACCAGACCGGCCTCGACCAGGGGCAGGAAACCCAGTTGAACCGCCGTCGGATAGCAACCTGGAACCGCGACCAGCCGCGCGGAGGCGATCGCGCTCCGGTTCACTTCCGGCAGGCCATAGACCGCGGTGGCGGCGAGTTGCGGTGCGGTGTGTTTGTGGGCATACCACTTTTCCCACAGCGCGACGTCGCGCAGGCGAAAGTCCGCCGAGAGATCGATCACCCGAACGCCCGCCTCGAGCAGTCGCGGCGCCGTATCGAGCGCAACCCCATGGGGCGTCGCGAAGAACACGACATCGCACTGCTCCAGGCCGGCATTCTCGGGCGGCTGGAACGCAAGATCGAAATGCCCGCGCAGATTCGGGAACAGGGCGTCGACACGTACGCCGGCGTCGGCTCTAGAGGTAATGCACCGCACCTGCACCTGAGGGTGCATGGCCATCAGGCGCAGCAACTCGACCCCGGTGTACCCGGTCCCACCGACGATCCCGACGCGAATCTCGCTTGCCACTGCGACCACCCGATGACTTAGGAATGATGGAATTCTATTCGGTTTCCCGACGCAAGTGCTGGCCAGGCGACATCCTGCCCGAACTCCGTGCCGCCACCCGGCCAGCGCTCCGGGCCGATGCTATGATTGCTGCCCCGATTCGCCTGTCCCGAGCACAGGTGCCCGCTGGAGGTCGTGCATGAGCGCATCGCTGTTCGCGTGGATCAAGGCGTTCCACATCATCTTCATGGTGTGCTGGTTTGCCGGCATCTTCTACCTGCCACGCCTGTTCGTGAACCACGCCATGGATCCGTCCGAACCGGTCAACAGCCGCCTCTGCGCGATGGAACGCAAGCTCTACCGCTTCATCACGCCGTTCGCCATCCTGACCGTGCTGCTCGGACTCTGGTTGCTGGCCGCCAATAGCGCCTACTACCTCTCGTCCGGATGGATGCACGCCAAGCTGGCGCTGGTTGCGCTTCTGGCCGTGTACCATGTCGTCTGCGGACGGATAGTCCGCCAGTTCGCGACGGGCGACAACTCGCGCAGCCACGTGTTCTACCGCTGGTTCAACGAGCTGCCGGTGATCGTGTTGTTCGGCTCCGTCATTCTCGTCGTCGTCAGACCATTCTGAAGGAAAGTACATGACCCGCTCGGAAGTGCTGTTCGAAAGGGCAAACCGCTTCATACCCGGCGGCGTGAATTCACCGGTTCGCGCCTTCCGCGGCGTGGGCGGCACGCCGGTATTCTTCGCGCGCGGCGAGGGCCCCTACCTCTTCGATGCAGACGGCAAGCGTTACATTGATTACGTCTGCTCCTGGGGCCCGCTGATCCTGGGGCACTGCCATCCGGACGTGCTGGGCGCACTCGCGCGGCAGATGCACGACGGTCTGAGTTACGGCGCGCCCACCGAACTCGAGGTCGAGATGGCGGAACTGCTGTGCAGCCTGGTGCCCTCGATGGACAAGGTGCGCATGGTTAACTCGGGCACCGAAGCAACCATGAGTGCGATCCGTCTCGCACGCGGTCACACGGGTCGCGACAAGATCGTCAAGTTCGAGGGCTGTTATCACGGCCACGTCGACGCCTTGCTGGTGAAGGCCGGCTCGGGGGCGCTGACGCTGGGCGAACCCACCTCGCCGGGCGTACCGCGCAATGTGACCGACGACACCATCGTACTCGACTACAACGACAGCGAAGGAGTCCGGCAACTTTTCGCGCGCTCGGGCGGCGAGATCGCGTGCGTGATCGTGGAGCCGGTGGCGGGAAACATGAACTGCATACTGCCGCTGCCGGGCTTTCTCGAAGCGCTGCGCGAGGAATGCACGAACGCGGGAGCCGTGCTGATCTTCGACGAAGTCATGACCGGGTTCCGCGTTGCTCTCGGCGGGGCACAGGCGCACTTCGGCATCACGCCCGACCTGACGACGCTCGGCAAGGTGATTGGTGGCGGGATGCCGGTCGGTGCCTTCGGCGGACGCGCCGACATCATGGCCAGGGTATCGCCAAGCGGCCCGGTCTACCAGGCCGGGACCCTTTCGGGCAACCCGATGGCGATGGCTGCAGGGCTGGCCACGCTGCGCGCCATCTCGCAGCCGGGGTTTCACGCGTCGATTATCGCGCGCACGACTGCGCTGCTCGAGGGCTTGCGCGCGGAGGCCGCGGCCGCGGGCATCCCGTTCACCACGGCGCAGGCCGGCACGATGTTCGGCCTGTTCTTCACCGGGCAGTCACGGGTCGACAGCTACGCGCAGGCAACGGCATGCGACGCGGAGCGTTTCAAGCGCTTCTTTCACGCGATGCTCGACAACGGCGTGTACCTCGCCCCCTCGGCATACGAGGCGGGGTTCATCTCGTCGGCACACACCGGGGAAGTCGTTGCCGAAACGCTGACGGCCGCCCGAATGGCGTTCAAGACCCTGCGCTGAGAGGGAGGCGCGGGCCCCGCGATTGTCGGCTCAACCCGCGCGCGCTGCGACCGGGCTCTCCAGGGCCAGCAAAAGCCGGCGATGTATTCCCTCGAAACCGCCGTTGCTCATGATCACAACCTGGTCTCCCGGCCGCAGCTCTTCGACCAGCGCGTCGACGATGACCGCGGTCGACTGATACACCCGTGACGGCGTGGTGCTTGCGCGCGCCACCGATTCGATGTCCCAGTCTACACCGTGCGGCTGGAACCACAGCACAAGGTCCGCGTCGCGCGTACATCCCGGCAGGCGCTCGCGGTGCACCCCGAGACGCATGGTGTTCGACCGCGGCTCGATCACTGCGACGATCCTGCCGCCCGCCGCAGCCGCACGCAACCCCTGCAAGGTCGCTTCGATCGCCGTCGGGTGATGCGCGAAATCGTCGTAGATGCTCACGCCGCCAATGCATCCGAGCAGTTCGAGACGCCGCTTCACGCCGCCGAAATTACGCAATGCATCAGCACTGCGCTCGAGCGGAATGCCGACCGATTCGGCCAGCGCGGCGGCCGCGAGGGCGTTGCTCACGTTGTGGCGCCCCTTGTGCTGCCACTCGAGCGCCACGGAGCGCGCGCCAGAGCTATCGCTGAGCACGAAGGCAGACCCGTCCGGCAGCGCCAGGCTGGCCCTCCACTCGCCGCCCGCGTCGTCGAGGGTGAAAGAGCGCCCGCGCGACCACATCCCCATCGCAAGCACCGTCGCAACCGCCGCATCGTCTGCCGGATAGACGATGACACCCGATGCCGGCACCGTGCGGACCAGGTGATGGAATTGCCGCTGGATGGAAGCGAGGTCGGGGAAGATGTCGGCGTGGTCATACTCGATGTTGTTGATGATCAGTCCGCGCGGATGGTAATGCAGGAACTTGGAGCGCTTGTCGAAAAAGGAGGTGTCGTACTCGTCGGCTTCGATCACGAAACAGCGCGAGCGGCCGAGGCGCGCCGAGACGCCGAAATCGGCCGGGATGCCGCCGATGAGGTACCCCGGGGATTCAGCATGGCCGCATTCGAGAATCCAGGCCAGCATGCTCGAGGTGGTAGTCTTGCCGTGGGTTCCCGACACCGCGAGCACATGCCGTCCCGCGAGCACCTGCTCGTGGAGCCATTGCGGCCCCGACACGTAGCTCATGCCCTCGTCGAGCACATGCTCGACCAGCGGATTGCCGCGCGAGAGCGCATTGCCGATCACCACCACGTCGGGGCGAGCTTGCGACAGATGCGCCGGGTCGTAGCCCTGCAGCACCTCGATGCCCGCAGCGCGCAGCTGATCGCTCATCGGCGGGTAGACGTTGGCATCGCAGCCGCTGACGCGAAAGCCCTTCTCGCGCGCCAGGAGCGCGACCCCGGCCATGAAGGTGCCGCAAATTCCTGCTATAAACACATGCATGGGCTGTCACGCTTCGAAGTATCAAAGAAAACCGGTTTTCCGAACAATCGCCGCAGTTTAGCATCTCGAACCGGGATCTCCCCGGGCAGGCCTGCGAGAGCGCCCCGGTCGCGGTCGTCCGCAACGAACCAACGTACACAAGGAACCCCAGATGTCGCCCAGGAATGCCTTCTATGCCCAGTCCGGGGGCGTCACCGCGGTCATCAACGCCAGCGCCTGCGGCGTGATAGAGACCGCGCGTCGGAACAGGAAGCGCATCGGCAAGGTATTCGCCGGACGGAACGGCATCATCGGCGCGCTGCAGGAGGACCTGATCGATACCAGCCTGGAGAGCGCCTCGGCCATTTCGGCGCTCCGGCAAACGCCCTCGGGCGCGTTCGGCTCGTGCCGCTACAAATTGAAGAGCCTGGAACAGAACCGCGCCGAATACCTGCGCCTGATCGACGTGTTCCGCGCCCACGACATCGGCTACTTCTTCTACAACGGCGGCGGCGATTCGGCCGATACCTGCCTCAAGGTGTCGCAACTCTCCGAAAGTCTCGGCTACCCGCTCCAGGCCATCCACATTCCCAAGACCGTGGACAACGACCTGCCGCTCACCGACACCTGCCCCGGTTTCGGCTCGGTCGCCAAGTACGTCGCGGTCTCGACGCTGGAGGCAAGCCTGGACGTTGCCTCGATGTGCTCCACCTCTACCAAGGTATTCATCCTTGAGGTCATGGGCCGGCACGCGGGCTGGATCGCGGCGGCGGGAGGGTTGGCAGCGCGCGAGGCAGGCGAGCCGCCGCACATCATCCTGTTCCCGGAGATCGCCTTCGACCGGGAAAAATTCCTCGCCCGCGTGCAGCAGACCGTGCGCAAGCGCGGCTACTGCGTCATCGTGGCCTCGGAGGGCGTGCACTACGCCGACGGGGCCTTCCTCGCGGACGCCGGCGCGACCGATGCGTTCGGCCACAAGCAACTCGGCGGGGTAGCCCCGACGCTGGCCACGATGATCAAGGATGAGTTCGGCTACAAGCATCACTGGGCACTGGCGGATTACCTGCAGCGAGCCGCGCGTCACATCGCTTCGCGCACGGACGTCGAGCAGGCCTACGCCGCAGGCAAGGCAGCCGTGGAATACGCGCTCGCCGGCCGCAACGCAATCATGGTGACCATCGAGCGCGGTCGCGGTAAACGCTACACCTGGAGCACAGGCGAAGCGCCGCTCAATCGCGTGGCCAACGTCGAGCACAAGGTTCCGCGCGACTTCATCACGCGCGATGGTTTCGGTATCACGGACAAGGCCCGGACCTATCTCGAACCGCTGATCGAAGGCGAGGACTATCCTGCCTACGACCGGGGCATCCCCGTGTTCGCGAAACTGAAACTGCAGTCGGTCGAGCGCAAGCTGCGCAAGAAGTTCAGGGTCTGAGTCCGCGCGGCAACCCGCAGACCCGGATCCCGGAGACATCGCCCACGTCGGGACCGAATGCAACTCGCCGTATATAGATGCCGCCGTCGGACACATCCCCCGTCGCGAACTTCGCGCTGCCGCGCCGCCACTGCTCCCCGGTGACTCGCTGCTCGCCCGGGCCAGCCAACGGGGAACGATCGCCAGATGCGCGGTAACGGTAATCGTTCACTTAAGCGCGCTTCATCGCGCTGCTAGAATTCGCCCGGCTTTCCCCCATGCCGAGCCGGCGGGCCGCAGCAGCCCTGCCAGCGCCGTGCCGCGCAAAACCATCCGGAGACGACCCGTGAGCCTGAGCAAAGTACCGACCGGCAAGAACCCGCCCGATGACATCAACGTGATCATCGAGATCCCTGCGCACAGCGATCCCGTCAAGTACGAGGTCGACCACGACAGCGGCGCGGTGTGCGTGGACCGTTTCATGGCCACGGCGATGTTCTACCCGTGCAACTACGGCTACATCCCCAACACGCTGGGCGACGACGGCGACCCGCTCGACGTGCTGGTGCACACGCCGCACCGCGTGATCAGCGGCACGGTCATCCGCTGCCGTCCTGTCGGCATCCTGAAGATGGACGACGAGGCCGGCGGCGATGCCAAGCTGGTGGCCGTGCCAGTCAGCAAGCTCACCCCGATCTACGACGAAGTGAAGGAAGTGAGCGACCTGCCCAGTCTGCTGGTGCAGCAGATCGTCCACTTCTTCGAACACTACAAGGACCTCGAAAAAGGCAAGTGGGTGAAAGTCGAGGGCTGGGGCTCGGCCGACGAGGCGCGCCAGGAAATTCTCAAGGCAATCACCAACTTCAAGCACGCAGAGGAAGAAGGCACGGCCTGAGCCGCGCTCTTCACTCCGCGTCGCGGGCGTCTTCCGGCGACCCGAAGCGCTGGTCCATGTCCAGCGCCGGCTCGTGTTGCAGGGGGCGTCCCACCGCGCGGGCCGGCACTCCCGCCACGGTGGCGTGCGCCGGCACGTCGGCCAGCACCAGGCTTCCCGCGCCGATCCTGGCGCCGTCCCCAACCCTCACCGGCCCCAGCACCCGGGAACCGGCGGCCAGCAGCACACCCGCCCCGACCTTCGGGTGTCGATCTGCGCTGATGCAGCCCGAGCCACCGAGCGTGACGCCGTGGAGCATCGACACGTTGTCGCCGACCACGGCCGTTTCGCCGATCACGATGCCGGTCCCGTGATCGACCATGATCCCCTTGCCGAGCACGGCCGCGGGATGGATGTCCACGTCGAACTCGGTGGACGCGCGGCTCTGCAGCATGTACGCGATCCAGCGCCGGTCGCGCCGCCACAGCCAGTGCGCGACGCGGTGCGCCTGCAGCGCATGGAAGCCCTTGTAGTAAAGGAAGGCGGTAACGAAGGAGTCGCAGGCCGGATCGCGCGTGCGATGGGCGAGGAGATCCTCGCGCACCGCCACCGTGATCAGCGGATCGTCGCGCAGCGCCTCGTCTACCACATCGCGCAACAGCATGGCTGGCAGCATCCCCGTCTCCAGGCGAACGGCCAGGACGCACGCCAGCGCGGCTTCCAGCGAGCCGTGATTCAGGATGTTCGCGTGGTAGAAACTCGCCAGCACCGGCTCGCGCGCACTGCGCTCGCTCGCCTCGGCACGCATCTCGGCCCAGAGTGTCCCGGCGCTGCTGCTCATGTGATCATCTCGGCAAGGTTGTCCGGTTGGCGCGCCGACGCGTAGAGTGCGGCGGGCACATCGAAGTAGCGCCCGAGGATTTCCTCGCAACAGTCGTCGATCACCGGCTGCAGGGCCAGCCCGGCGTCGCGGTGAGCCTGGCGCAGCGCCCCCGGATCGAACGACCGCTGGCATTCCCACGCCAGGGGCGCGAAGCTCAGGTGCCAGGGCTCGGGCGCCACGGCGCAGACCTCCCCGGTGTAAGGCCTGAAGAACCCGTACGCACGCCCCGCAGCGATGCGCTCTCCGAGCCAGCGATGCAGCGGCGCGAACGGCCCGCCGACGCGCGTCTCCTCGACGCTGAGCCGCAGTCGGTAGCCGGGAGGAAATGCCCCGGCATCGATCACATCCATGTCCGAACCCCAGTGATGGCGCGATGCGCCGGGCAGCGCGGACCAGCGCAAAATCGCGAAAACCAATTCCCGCTCCGACAGCGTGCCGACGTCCATCGGGCGCTCATACGCGTCGAGCACCGGTCGCAGGCCGGCCGCCTTGGCGTTCCAGATCTCGGCCTGGCGCTGGAAACTCCGGAAGCCGCTGACCACTCGCAGGTCGAATCCCGCCGCGCGCGCATCGTGACGCAGTTGCTCGAGGGCGGCGATGGCAAACGGGTGCAGCGCGCACTCGCCCATGCTCCAGCCCGGCTCGAGCGTCATCACGTGCCGGTCATCGAGGCCCAGGAGTTGCCCGTGTGAAATGATCGATGTCACCCTGCCGCCGTGGCGCCGGGTTCTCAAGGCCCGGTGCCCCCTCTAGAATCGGTTCGCGCCCATTGCCAGACTGCAGCATGAACCGAGCAGAATCAACTCGCACCCTCAGAATCGCGCTCGCGCTCGGCAGCGGTTCGGCGCGTGGCCTGTCCCACATCGGCGTGATACAGGAACTTGCCGCGCTCGGCATCGCGCCAGACATCGTCTGCGGCACCTCGATCGGCGCGCTTGTGGGTGGCGCGTATGCCTGCGGGCAAATCGACGAACTCGGCGCGTGGTTCTCGCGCATGACCACGGCCGACGTGTTCCGCTACCTCGACATCAGTCCCCTGTCTCGCGGTGGCGTCGGGAGCGCCAGCCGCCTGATCGGGCACCTGCGCGATCGATTCGGCAGCCCGCTGATCGAGAATCTGCCGATGCCGTTCGCGGCCGTCGCCACCGACCTTGCCACGGGGCGCGAACTGTGGATCCAGCGCGGCGACCTGTGGGATGCCGTACGCGGCTCGATCGCGATCCCCGGACTGCTGTCGCCGGCGCGCGTCGAGGGTCGCTGGGTGGTTGACGGCGGCCTTGTCAATCCCGTCCCGGTGTCGGTGTGCCGCGCGCTCGGCGCCGACCTGATCATCGCGGTCAACCTCAACAGCGATCTCGGCGGGCGACAGCAGGCGCGCGTGTCACGCGGCCGGGAACCGCGTGCCGTTGCGGAGAAGGGCGAGGCCGGGCTGTTCGATCGCCTGGCCACGGGCATTCGTGAAAAGACGCCGCCGCAGATCGCGCAGTGGCTGGATTCCGATCAGCAGAAATCGCCCGATGACGACACGCCCGGGATATTCAACGTGGTGGCGAATGCGATCAACATCATGCAGGACCGCATCACGCGCAGCCGGCTCTCGGGCGAACCGGCGGACATCCTCATCAGTCCGCGGCTGTCGCACATCGGCTTGCTGGATTTCGATGCCGCGGCCGCGGCAATCGACGCCGGCCGCGCGGAAGTGCGCCAGTTCAGCGCGATGATCGCGGAAACCATCGCAACAAGTCGCCCGCTCTGACCCAGCCACAGGCTCAGTTCGCGTCGTCCCGGATCATGCGGCGGAGGAATTTCATGCGGGTCGCGAACGGCTCGGCGATCTCCGTGCGCGTGCGCGAGATGACGGCGCGCACGTCCTTCAGACCAGCACCGGCCTGGGCGCGCGCCGCGGAACCCAGCGCGCGAGAAATCGCCAGCAGGTCGCGATGCTCTGCCGGAGACGTGCGCGCATCTCGCATCAACTGTCCGGCACGCTTGCGCACGATATCCTGCAGTTCGGATCCCGCATTGCCGAGCGCCGCGACCGTCTCGATGAGCGCCTCGATGCCGAACAGTTCCGCGACGGCAACATCCTCCGTCACGCGACTCACGCGCTCGCCGAGGTACTGTGACAGGCGCGCGTACTCCTTCCTCACGCGGGAACCGAACAGCGGGTCGTCGACGTACTTGGCCCTCGTATTGACCGCAAACCAGTCATCGGGACGCAACTTCGCGGTCGCGCGCGGGAACACCTTCCCTTCCTCGGTATTGATGTGCTCCCAGTAATGACCGATGTAACGGTCACACAGATACTTGATCTTGCGGTTGTCGGCCGCATGACCGTCGCGCGTGATGCGCTCGAGGTGGCCGAGCAGTTCGCGGCTGCGACGATTGATCTCGCGATGCCCTTCCAGGAGTTCCTCGACGATCGGCCGCGCCTCGGGGTCACGCGCCACCAGTCGGTCGAACACCAGGTCCTCGCGCGGGTGATGGTACTCGTCGGGGAAACTCGCCATGTAGCGCACGATGTCGTGCATCAACGCGTAATCCGGCTTGCGCCCCGGCAACAGGTTGTCAGCCTGCTCGGCCAATGCCTCGAGCAGCGACGATATGTAGCGGTGCTCGCTGTTCAGCGTCACCATGATCTCCGGGGCGCCGGCGCGGCCACTGACAGGCGCCGGACCGCGCAGCGTTTCCGGACGCACGGGCTTCCTCGGAACCGCCACCGGCGCAGATGCGACCTTGACGGCACGCCTTTTGCTGCGCGCAGGCACGACCTTTTTCTTCGCTGCTGCAGCGGCTCGTTTCGGAGCGGCAGACTTGCCGGATTTCCGCGTCTTGGAACCTGCCTCTTTTGCCATTGGACTCGCTCTGCACGTGAGGTGTCTGTAAATCCGGCCGGCGCATCGCCAATGCCTGCCACGAACGGCGCTGGCGCTCGAAGCGCCGGGTACATATATATAGGGGGTGTGCGAGTATAGCCACCCCTGACCGCCCCGCAATCGAGGGTATTTGATCTGTGCCAAGCTTCAACCGGCCCCGTGTGACGCTCCTCGGGGAGTGCGCGTCATGAAGGATGCGACCCCCCGGGGAATCGTGCTCTGCGACGCTTCCTCGGTGAGGGAAGGCGCGCCCCAGCGCCACGAGCGGGCCGGCGCAAGCCTGATCGTGCTCAGGAGCGAAGGCACGCTGCGCGTCTACGCGAACCGCTGCCCGCACCGGGGAACAGAGCTCGACTGGCTTCCGGGTCGCTTCCTCGACGCATCCGGCAGGCACCTCCACTGCGCCACGCATGGCGCACTGTTCCGCCCCGACACGGGCGAGTGCATCGCCGGCCCCTGCCGCGGGCAGGCGCTGGAGGCAATCCCGTTCACGGTGCGTGAGGGCCTGGTGTCGCTGGATGTCGACTGAGCCCCTCGCTGCGGGAACCGGGACGCAAAACCTTGCTTCAGGGGCAAAATCCGGTAGAATGCGCCGCCCCCGCAAACCCTGAGCACTACCGCGGCGTTTCGGCATACCGAGCCCGCTTGCGACGACGATGAGGCCTCCCCGTGAAAAAAACCGCGAAAGCAACCTCCGAATTCAAGAACTTCACCCCCTACAAGGCCAAGAAGGGGGAGGAGTACATGAACGAAAACCAGAAGGAGCACTTCCGCGGCATCCTCAAGAACTGGCGCTCCGAACTGATGGAGGAAGTGGACCGCACCGTCTCGCACATGAAGGACGAGGCGGCGAACTTCCCGGATCCGGCGGACCGCGCCACGCAGGAAGAGGAGTTCAGCCTGGAGCTGCGCACCCGCGACCGCGAGCGCAAACTGATCAAGAAAATCGAAAGCACGCTCGAGCTGATCGACCAGGACGAATACGGCTTCTGCGATGCCTGTGGCATCGAGATCGGCATCAAGCGCCTGGAAGCGCGCCCGACAGCTACGCTCTGCATCGACTGCAAGACGCTCGAAGAAATCAAGGAAAAGCAGGAACACGGCTGATCGTCGGCCAGCGGAACGGCAGGTGGCGACAGGGTCCGGCACCGGGCCCCGCGCACCGGATATGGTCGCCTCTGCATACCGCGGCCGCTTCGCCCCCTCCCCCACCGGCCCGCTCCACCTCGGATCCCTGAGTACCGCACTCGCAAGCTTTCTCGACGCCCGCGCGCACGGCGGCGCCTGGCTGCTGCGCATCGAGGACCTGGATCCCCCGCGCGAACAGCCGGGCGCGACGGCGCGGATTCTCGCCAGTCTGCGCGCGCACGGGCTGCATCCGGACGCCGCCGTTCTGTACCAGCACGACCGCTGCGCCGCGTACGAGCAGGTGATCACCGCGCTGCTCGACAGCGGCGACGCGTTCCATTGCACCTGCAGCCGCCAGGACCTGCACCTCGCAAACGGGACGCATG
>JAGPES010000546.1 GCA_018057015.1 Pseudomonadales bacterium
CGACTTCTCGACCCGGCGGCGGAACTCGGCGATCTCCTCGTCGGTCGCCGGCGCGTGGTCGCCCATCAGCGGCTGGCTGTCGATGCCGAACGGCGTCGCCTCCTGGAAGCGCGCCTTCTCCGTCGAGATCGACAGCACCTGGTCATGATCGACCGCGGGGGTGAGGTCGACGTCCCGCGTCATGTCCCAGATCTTCTGCAGCGTCCCGGCATTGTAGATGTCGCCGTCCTTGCGTTTGACCATGATCGTGACGGTGAGCGGGTTGCCGAAGTTCGGGTGATCCTGGTACGTCTGCACGAAGGGATGGTTGCTCGGAAACAGGTCCGAGAAGATGGTGCGCAGCTCCACGCGCGGCAGGCCCGCGGCAAACACCGCCGTGACCAGCGCCAGCAGCAGCAGCGCCTTGCCCGCATGGCGTATGGTGAACTGCGAGATCCGGTGCCTGATCGTCTTCAATCGTTTCCCCTCGACGGCCTTGCGGCCAACTCTCCCTCACCAATGTCGCAGCGGCTCAGGCCGTGCGCGTGTCCCACGCCAGCTGCCCGCTCGCCGCGATCGCCGCAATCATCTCGCGCGCCCCGAAAGCGCCGGCGGGCGACATGAAACCCTTGCCGCGGTGCGTCCCGAGGAGGATCTTGCGGCACGCCTCGGCGGCGAAGATACCGGTCTGGATGTACGGTGAATTGCCCCGCAGCACCACGCTGACCGATTCGGTATTGCCGCGGCCGTGACAGCACAGCAGGCTGCGGTTCAGCGCGGGGCTCTCGCGCTCGGGCTCCACCGACACCAGCTGGTTTCCGAGCTCGTTGGTGAGTTTCTCCTGCTCGGCCACCGGCAGGTGTTTGTGCTTCTGCTCGAACTCCACGAGGATCCCCACGATCGCCTGCAGCATCGCCTGGTTGCGGAAGGCAACCAGCACGCTGCAGTTGCGTACCCGCGCGTCGTCCTCGTACCACACCGGCTCGCCGCCGCCGCTCCAGGGCAGCGCGTCGAGCACGCGGTGCACGCCCGGTATCGCCACCGGATAGGACGTGGCCTGCGGCCAGGTGCACATCTGGCCGTGCTCCAGGTAGAACTGGTCCTTGGTCAGCATGCGCAGGAAGGACATCGTCGAGGCGACGCTGGTGTTCGAATCCGCGAGGTAGCAGATGTCCAGGCTGTCGATGCCGGGGTGCTCCAGCGCGAGTTCGGCCGCGAGCTGCCCGCCGAGCCACATCCACGAGCACGCGGGAACCAGCAGCAGGCTCCGCGCCGCGAATGCCGCGCCGTAGGTCCGCTTCAGATGCAGCATCCAGTCCTGCTCGCCGGTCGTGTCGAGGTAATGACAACCGGCGGCGAGGCAGGCCTTCACCACCGGATCGCCGAGCTGCATGAAAGGACCGACCACGTTGTAGACCACTTTCCTGCCGGCGAAGAGTTTCGCGAGCGCGGCTTCGTCGTGCTCCACCGCGACGCACTCGTAGCGCGCCCCGGCGAGCTCGGGCACCCTGGCCATCTGCTCGGCCAGGCGCCGCGCGTCGCGGCCCGCGGCGATGAAGGGGATCCCGCGCTCGGCCAGATGCCAGGCAATCAGCTTGCCGGTGTACCCGCTGGCCCCGTAGACGACGACTTCGGCGTTCATGACTGTCTCCGTTTGCTCTCGTGACTGTTGCTTTCCGTGAACACCGCCTCGGGATGATCGCGGAAGAACTCGTGGCAGAATCGCTCCTGCGGCTTTTCCGAGGCGGTCTTGGGTATCTCGTTCATCACCTGGATGTAGCCCGGCACGAAATTGGACTCGAGCACCGCGCGGCAGTGGCGGTAGAGGTCGGCCACGTCGAGATCGGTGTCCGGCGCAGGCACCACCACGGCGACCACGTCCTTCTCCCCGGGAACACCCGAGGCGGCGTCGATGCCGTAGACGAATACATCGTCGACATCCGCGTGCTCGGCGATCGCCTTTTCCACGAAGGCGGTGTTGACGAAATCGCCGTTGTGGCGGATGCCGCCGCCCTTGCGGTAGTCGAAGTAGAACCAGCCCTCGGCGTCCCGGTGGCCGACGTCGCCCATGCGCAACCAGCCCCCGGCGGTCTTCCTGGCCGACGCCTCGGGATTGTGGAAATACTCGACCGGCGGGCAACTGCCGTCGACGTTGCGGAACACGATCTCGCCGTGCTCGAAGGGCGCGCATTCGCGATCGTCGTCATCGAGGATGCTCGCCTCCAGCGTGGGCGGCGGCTTGCCGATGCTGCCTATGGGGCCCACCCCGGGCGGATTGAAGATCATGCCGCCCTCGGCCGCGCCGTAGAACTCGAAAATCGCCACGCCGAAGCGGCGCCCGAAATTCTCCCAGATTGCCGCCGGCATGCCGGCGCTCAGCACCAGGCGCACCGGGTTGTCGGCATCGTCGGCGCGTGGCGCCTCGCTGTAGACCGCGGTGGTCATCCCGCCCAGCAGGTTGAACGTGGTGCAGCCATAATGGCGGCATATGTCCCAGAGCCGCGACTTGGTGAAGCGGCGGCTGAACACGCCGCGCGCACCCAGCGTGAGCACATTGCCCAGCGTGATCAGCTGCGCGTTGGCGTGCGTCAGCGACAGCCCGGTGTAGAAGCAATCCCGCTCGGTCCACCCGATCAGCGGCGCGATCGAGCCGACCGTGACGAAGCGCAGGTAGTTGGCGAGAATCGCCTTGGGATCGCCGGTGGTGCCCGAGGTGAACAGCATCTGCATGGTCTGCTCCGGGCCCTGGAC
>JAGPES010000547.1 GCA_018057015.1 Pseudomonadales bacterium
GACTATAGCATTATCGGGTAAGTGCTTCAATTAGCAGCAAAAATGATAAACTTCGCCGATGCAAGTGCAACCAGTCCGGGAACAGCAGGGAGTCCACCTTGTCGAGGTGGACGAGGAACAGGCCGGGCAACGGCTCGATAATTTCCTGCTCGCGCGCCTGAAAGGCGTGCCACGCTCGCGCATCTATCGCATCGTGCGCAGCGGGGAGGTGAGGGTCAACAGTTCGCGCGCCAGGCCGGATCAACGGCTGCAGGCCGGGGACAAGGTGCGTGTACCGCCGGTGCGCGTGGCCGAGCGCACAAGTGCCGAGCCGGGGGTCGGGCTGGTGCACGTGCTCGCGGCACGCATCCTTTATGAAGATGCTTCGCTGCTCGTCGTGGACAAGCCGAGCGGCCTGGCGGTGCATGGCGGCAGCGGCCTGTCGCTGGGGCTGATCGAGGCGCTGCGCGCCATGCGTCCGGACTGCCGCTCGCTGGAACTGGTGCACCGGCTGGATCGTGACACCTCGGGGTGCGTGATGATCGCCAAGAAGCGCTCGATGCTGCGCCACCTGCACGAGGCGCTGCGCGAGGGCACGATCACCAAGAGCTACACCACGCTGGTGAAGGGGCGCTGGCCGAAGCGGCTGCTGAGGGTGACGGTCGCGCTGGAGAAGAACACGGTGCGCGGCGGCGAGCGGGTGGTGCGCGCCGACGCGACCGGCAAGGCCTCGGAGACCCGCTTCCGGGTGCTCGAGGCGTATCGCGATGCCACCCTGCTCGAGGCGCAGCCGGTCACGGGCCGCACGCACCAGATCCGCGTCCATGCCCAGGTCTCCGGGCATCCCGTGGCCGGAGACGAGAAGTACGGGGAGCGGGAGTTCAACCGGCAGATGCGCGACTTCGGGTTGCGCCGTCTGTTCCTGCACGCCGGTTCCATCGCGCTGGCGCTTCCCGACGGCACGCCGCTGGTGGTCAGCGCGCCGCTCGATGCCGCCCTGGCTCGGGTGCTGGAAACCCTGCCGCGATGAGGCGCCTGTTCGTGTTCGACTGGGACGGCACGCTGATGGATTCGGTCGGTCGCATCGTGTCCTGCCTGCGCCGGGCAGCCGAGGAACAGGGGCTGGAAGACCTGGGGGATGCGCGATTCGGGGACGTGATCGGTTTGGGGCTGCCACAGGCGATCGCGCAGCTCTACCCGCAGTTGAATTCGCGGCAGGTCGAGCGGTTCCGTGCTGCCTATGCGGCGCGCTTCGTCGCCGCCGATGCGCAGCCCTCGCAATTGTTCCCCGGTGCGCTGCAACTGCTCGAGGCCCTGAGCGCCCGCGGGCACTGGATCGCGGTGGCGACGGGCAAGAGCCGCCGCGGCCTGGATCGCGTGCTCGGCGAGATCGGGTTGGACGATTTTTTCCACGCCACGCGTTGCGCCGACGAGACGGCCTCCAAGCCCGATCCGCGGATGTTGCACGAGATTGTCGCGCAGCTTGGCGCCGGGCCGAAGCACACCGTGATGATCGGGGACTCGGAATACGACCTGGAGATGGCGGCGCGGGCCCGGATCCCGAGTCTCGGCGTCAGCTACGGGGTGCATTCCCGGGAACGTCTGGCGCGCCACGCGCCGGCGCGGATCGTCGATTCGCTGCCCGAAATCCTCGAATGGGCGGAGCTGCGCCCGCATTGAGCCGCGTCGCCGCGCGGGCTCATTGCCGCAGCACGGCCACGCCGAAGTGCCCGAGGAACTCCACCAGCCGGATCAGGGGCAGTCCCTCGAGCGCGGTCGGATCATCGAGCTCCAGTGAGCGGAACAGCGCGATGCCCAGCCCTTCGACCTTGAAGCTGCCGGCGCAGTCCAGGGGCTGCTCGCGCCGGACGTAGTCGCGGATCGCCCCATCGCTCAGTTCGCGCAGGTGCACGGTGCAGGTTTCGACACCGGTCAGCGTGCGTTGCGATGGCGCGTCGAGTACGCAGAGCCCGGTGAGGAAGCGCACCTCCCGGCCCGAGATGCCGCGCAGCTGCTGGCGCGCGCGCTCCTCGGTGCCGGGCTTGCCCAGCAGGCGACCGTCGGCAGCGCCGACCTGGTCGGACGCGATGACGAGAGCGTCCGGAGCCCGTAGCGCGACGGCGCGCGCCTTGGCCTCGCTCAGGCGCAGCACCAGCGCTGCGGGATGTTCGCCGCTGGCCGGGGTCTCGTCGATATCGGGGGCGATGCACGCGAAGTCGAGCCCCAGCCGTTGCAGCAGGCGTTTGCGGTACGGGGACCCGGAAGCGAGCACGATGCGTTGCATGAGGGGGCTGGAGTAGCGGTTCGTGTGGCCCGAACTTTGCAGAAAAATACGGTATTTTCAAGCATTTATTTTTTGACAGTGCCCGGTGCCGGCCCTATGATTGCGCGCCTATGGCGACACACCGGGTTCCCAGACACGCTGATTTCCGCAAGCTGGCGGTTTTTGGCGGCCAGATAGATGGTGCGGTCGAGCTGGACGATCTGCCGCGCATCAGGGCGGAATCGATGGACCCGGGTTCCGGCGCGCAGGCGACGGTGCAACTGCGGTTCCGCGTCGACGACGAAGGGTACAAGGTAATAGAAGGAAGGGTGCAGGCCAACCTGTCCCTGCAATGCCAGCGTTGCCTCGGTCCGATGACTTTGCCGGTGGACGCCGAAGTGCGCCTGGCGATGGTCTGGGGAGAAGAGGAAATCCCGTCGCTGCCGCAGCGCTTCGACGGGATAGTGGTGGGGGAGG
>JAGPES010000548.1 GCA_018057015.1 Pseudomonadales bacterium
CAGCAGCGCCGGGCCCGCGAGCCCCGGCAGCAGTTCGTCGAAGAGGTAGCTCTCGTCGAGCGCCGCGGCAGCGCGCACCTCGGCGACCACTCCCTGGTGCACGCCGGGCGCGAGGCGATCGAGTTCCTCGCGCGCCAGTTCGCGCACCGCGATGCACTGCGCCCGCGCCGCCGCCAGCAATTCCTCGAGCCGCCGGTCGCGACGTCCGCGCAGCACCGCGAGCGATTCCACGCGCTCGGGGCTGCGCTTGAGCAGCGCGGCCACCGCGTGCATGCCGTGTATGCGCTCGCGTTCCTTCACCGGCGTCTCCTCAGCGGCGGCGCCGTCGCGATCCGGAACTGTCGCGCTCCTTGCCGTCGGGCTTGCGCGCCTTGCCCTGGGCCTTGCGCTCCTTGCGCGGACCGCCCGATGAACCGCCCGGCGCGCCGTCCTCGTCGATCAGCAGGTCGACCTTGCGCTCGTCGAGGTCCACGCGCGCGATGCGCACGCGGATGCGATCACCGAGGCGATAGACGCGCCGGGTGCGGTCGCCGATCAGGCGGTGGCCCGAGGCATCGAAGTGGTAATAGTCGTTCTGCAGGCTCGAGACGTGCACCAGCCCGTCGGCGTAGACCTCCTGGATCTCGACGAAGAGCCCGAACCCGGTCACGCCGCTCACCACGCCGTCGAACACGTCGCCGACGCGGTCCTCGAGGTATTCGCACTTCAGCCAGCTCATGACGTCACGCACGGCCTCGTCGGCGCGCCGCTCGGCCATCGAGCAGTGCTCGCCGAGCTCGACCATCTGCTTGAGCTCGTAGGGGTAGGACTTCTGGCGCGCAAGCGGCTTCGCGTCCTCGACGCGGCGCACCTGCGTGCTTTCCTCGGGCGCGCGGATCACCGCGCGGATGGCGCGGTGCACCAGCAGGTCGGGATAGCGGCGGATCGGCGAGGTGAAGTGCGCGTAGGCCGGGTAGTTCAGCCCGAAGTGACCGAGATTCTCGGGCTGGTAGCGCGCCTGGGAGAGCGAGCGCAGCATCACGGTCTCGATCACGTGGCGGTCGGGGCGCTCCTGCACCGAGGAGATCAGCTGCTGGTAGTCGCCCGGCTGCGGCTTGTCGCCGCCGCGCAGCGACAGGCCGAGCTCGCCGAGGAACTCGCGCAGCGCCTTCAGCTTCTCGCCGCCGGGGCCCTCGTGCACGCGGTACAGCGCGGGCAGCTTGTGCTTCTGCAGGAAGCGCGCGGTGGCGACGTTCGCCGCGAGCATGCACTCCTCGATCAGCTTGTGGGCGTCGTTGCGCTCCACCGGCACCACTTCCTCGATCTTGCGGTCGGGACCGAACACGATGCGCGTCTCGGTGGTCTCGAAGTCGATCGCGCCGCGCTCGTCGCGCGCCGCGCGCAGCGCCCGGTACAGCGCGTGCAGGGTGGCGAGGTGCGGCACCAGTTGCGGCGCGATGCCGGCATCCTCGCCGGCCAGCGTCGCGGCCACGCGCGTGTAGGTGAGGCGCGCGGCCGAGCGGATCACCGCCTCGAAGAACCAGTGCTTGCCGAGCGTGCCGTCACGGCCGATTTCCATCTCGCAGACCAGCGCGAGGCGGTCGACCTCGGGCTTCAGCGAACACAGCCCGTTGGAGAGCTCCTCGGGCAGCATCGGCACCACGCGCCCGGGGAAATAGACCGAAGTGCCGCGCCGGCGCGCTTCGGCGTCGAGCGCGGCGCCGGTCTTCACGTAGTGCGAGACGTCGGCGATCGCCACCCACAGCCGCCAGCCGCCGCCGCGGCGCTTCTCGCAGTAGACCGCGTCGTCGAAGTCCTTGGCGTCCTCGCCGTCTATGGTCACGAAGGGCAGGGCGCGCAGGTCGAAACGCCGTGCCTTGTCCGCGCGCCTGGGTTCCGGCGCGAAGCCGGCCGCCTCGTCCGTCACCTCCGGCGGCCACGTGCAGGGAATGTCGTACATGCGCAGCGAGACGTCGATCTCCATGCCGGGCGCCATGTGGTCGCCCAGCACCTCGACGACGCGCCCGGTCGGCGGCGCGTCGGTCGCCGGCTGCGTCAGGATCTGCACCGTGACGTACTGACCCTCGCGCGCCTCGCCGCAATCGGCATCGCGCACCAGCACCTCGTGCTGGATGCGCGGGTTCTCGGCCACCACGTAGTTCACGCCCTGCGCGAGGCGGATGCGCCCGACCATCAGCTCGGTGTTGCGCTTGAGCACCTCGACGATCGTGCCCTCGCGCCGCCCGCGCTGGTCGGTGCCGCTGGCGCGCACCAGTACCTCGTCGCGATGGAAGACCTGGCGCATCTGCCGTCCGTGCAGGTACAGGTCCTCGCCGCCCTCCGCCGGGACGAGGAAGCCGTAGCCCTCGCGGCTCGCCTGCACCGTGCCGCGGATCAGGTCCATGCGCGAGACCGCGCCGTAGGCGCCGCGCCGGTTGCACATCAGCTGCCCGTCGCGCTCCATCGCGCGCAGGCGCCGGCGCAGTGCCTCGCGCCGGTCCTCGGCCTCGAGGTCCAGTCTCTCGGCGAGCTCGTCGAGGGTGAGCGGCACGCCCGCCTTGTCGAGCGTGGCGAGGATGAACTCGCGGCTCGCGATCGGGTTGTCGTAGCGTGCGGCTTCGTCGGCCTGGCGCGGATCGCGCTCGCTGCCGGGTTTCTTGCGTGAGACCAAGGGTGTTCTCCAGAGTGCGGCGTGGCCGCGTTGTGTGCTGCGCGCATTATACGCACAGGGATTGACAC
>JAGPES010000549.1 GCA_018057015.1 Pseudomonadales bacterium
GTGGACGCCGCTCGACCCCGAGGGGCAATATTGCGTGGCCCGGCCCGGCTGCCCGTGGCGTGGTAGGTTCGAAATTCCATGAGCGGTTCTTTACCGTGAGAAACCCGGGTGGCCCATGTCCATACAACGAATTTCCGACGATTTCCTGAATATCCGCGGGTCATTCAGGATCGGCGGACTGATCGACATCGGCACCCAGGCATCCCTGGTGCGCCTCGCCAGCGGCAGCTTCGTCTTTCTCGACTCCTGTGCGATGAGCGACGACGTGCAGCGCGAAGTCGACGCGCTGACCGCCGGCGGCCGCGACGTGGAGGCGATACTCAACCTGCACCCTTTTCACACGGTTCACGTACGTGCGATGCACGAGCGCTATCCCCGTGCGAAGCTCTACGGAACGGCCCGGCACCTTTCCCGGCTTCCCGACCTTCCGTGGCAGAAGACGCGCACCGAGCAGCGGCGTCTGCACACGATGTTCGCAAGGGATTTCGAATTTTCCGTGCCGCGCGGCGTCGACTTCATATCGGCGAACGAGAACGTGCATTTCTCGTCGGTGCTCGTGCTGCATCGCGCGTCGCAGACGATCCATGTCGACGACACGCTGATGTACTCCCGGCTGCCGCTGCCCATGCGGATGCTGGGATTTCCGGACATCCTGCTTTTTCATCCCACGTTGTGGCTGGCACTGGAAAAGCGCAAGGGAGCGGGCCGGGATTTCCGGGACTGGGCGGAGAACCTCGCCGAACGCTGGCGCGATGCCGCGAATATGTGCGCCGCTCATACGGCGGTGCTCACGGCAGCGGGAAACCGCGGTGCCTCGATCCACGATCGAATCCTCACGGCACTGGATCGGGTGTCCTTTTTGCTCCGATAGGGTCGCGATGACAATCGTCACGGCGTGGTTTCCCGCGCCGTCACCATCAGCAAGGAGGTCACGATGCTGGTAACCTTTTCCTGTCCGGCGTACGCGGCAATCACCATGTTCGGCGACGTCGCGATCCGGCTGCTCGAATTGATGGGGCACAGCGGCACGGTGCCTGGCGCCCTGCTGGCACCCGAGGTCCAGCCGGCACTCGAGCGTCTCGAGGCCGCAGTGGCGGCACGGCAGCAGCTGCCGGCGCCGCAAGAAGCTGTAGACGAGGAGGAAGAGGGGCCAGCGGTAAGTCTGCGGCACCGCGCGTTGCCGTTGATCGAATTGCTCAGGGCGGCCGCGAAGGAGGAATGCAACGTGATGTGGGACAGCGACTGACCTGCCCGATCCTGCACGGTTGGCGGCGACCACGTGCATGGCAGGATCCGCAAGCGGCTCGCGGCGTGACGGGGTGCGTCAGCCCAGCTCCACCTCGACGTGGTGCGCCTGGCGGTCATCCACGAGCGCGAAGCGCCCGCGCCCTGCTCCTTCGCTGCCGGCGCCGTCGATCTGCGCGCCGTCCACGACCACGCGGATCACCTGGCCGGGCGCGGTGCCGACGCGCCTGATGTCGATGCGGTAGAAGGTGTCGCGGTAGCGGTAGTGGATGGTGTAGGCGTCCCACTGCGCCGGGATGCACGGCGCGATGCACAGATGGTCCACCTCGAGCCGCAGGCCCAGCAGCGTTTCCACGGTCAGCTGGTACATCCAGCCCGCCGCGCCCGTGTACCAGGTCCAGCCGCCGCGACCGGTGTGTGGCGTCGCCGCGTAAATGTCGGCGCACATCACGTAGGGCTCGACCTTGTAGCGCGCGATGGCCTCCGCAGTGCTGCCGTGATTGACCGGATTGATCAGGGCGAACAGTTCCCACGCGCGCTCGCGCTCGCCCTGCATGGCAAACGCCATCGTCGCCCAGATCGCCGCATGGGTGTACTGGCCGCCGTTCTCGCGGATGCCGGGCACGTAGCCCTTGATGTAGCCGGGCTCGAGCTCCGATCGATCGAACGGCGGGTCGAGCAGCTGGATCAATCGGGCATCGCGCCGCACCAGGCGCTGGTCCACCGCCGTCATCGCGAGGCGCGAGCGCACGGGGTCGCCGCCGCCGGAGATGACCGCCCAGCTCTGGCTGATCGAATCGATCTGGCATTCGTCGTTCGTGGACGAACCCAGGGGCGTGCCGTCGTCGAAGTACGCGCGCCGGTACCAGGCGCCGTCCCAGGCCTGGGCCTCGATGTTGCCGCGCAGCCGTGCCGCGTGGCCGCTGCACTCTGCCGCAAGGTCGTGATCGTTGCGCTCGTGCGCCAGGGCCGCGAACAGCTCGAGGTTCTCGTAGAGGAACCACGCCAGCCACACGCTCTCGCCCTTGCCCTCGTGACCGACCAGGTTCATGCCGTCGTTCCAGTCGCCGCAGCCGATCAGCGGCAAACCGTGCGCGCCGACGCGCAGGCCGTGCCTGATGGCACGCACGCAGTGCTCGTACAGGCTCGCCGCTTCGGGCGAGCGTTGCGGCTGGTCGTAGTAGGCTTCCTCGAGCGGATTCAGCTCGCGGCCTTCCAGGAAATGCAGCGACTCGTCGAGCACGCCCGTATCGCCGGTCGCACGCACGTAGCGGCAGGTGGCATACGGCAACCACAGGTAGTCGTCCGAAAAATGCGTGCGCACGCCTTGCCCCTCGGGCGGATGCCACCAGTGCTGCACGTCGCCCTGGGGGAACTGGCGCTCGGCGCAGCGCATCAGCTGCTCGCGGGCGAGCCACGGTGTGGCGTGCAGCAGCGCCAGGGTGTCCTGCAACTGGTCGCGGAAACCGTA
>JAGPES010000550.1 GCA_018057015.1 Pseudomonadales bacterium
CGCAGGTGCTGAGCGTGAGCGGGCCGCACGCCTACGAGGCGGTGGTGGGCGCGGTGCACCAGCACGCGCCGGCACCACTGCTCCCGCACGATCCCTTCATCGACCTCGTGCCGCCGCAGGGCGTGAAGCTCACGCCGCGCCACTACGCGTACCTGAAGATTTCCGAGGGCTGCAACCACCGCTGCAGCTTCTGCATCATTCCGCAGTTGCGCGGCGACCTCGTGAGCCGCCCGATCGGCGAGGTGATGGACGAGGCCGAGCGGCTGGTGAAAGCGGGCGTGCGCGAGTTGCTGGTGATCTCGCAGGACACCAGCGCCTACGGCGTGGACCTGCGCTATCGCACCGGCTTCTGGCAGGGGCGGCCACTGAAGACGCAGATGCAGGCGCTGTGCAGCGCGCTCGGCGAGCTCGGCGTGTGGGTGCGGCTGCACTACGTTTACCCCTACCCGCACGTCGACAACATCGTGCCGCTGATGGCGGAGGGAAAGATCCTGCCCTACCTCGACATCCCGTTCCAGCACGCGAGCCCGCGCATCCTGAAACTGATGAAGCGCCCCGGCAACGCCGAGGGGGTGCTGGAGCGCATCCACGCCTGGCGCGGGATCTGCCCCGACCTCACGCTGCGCAGCACCTTCATCGTCGGCTTCCCCGGCGAGACCGAGGCGGAGTTCGAGGAACTGCTGGACTTCCTCGACGAGGCCGAGCTCGATCGCGTGGGCTGCTTCAAGTACTCGCCGGTCGAGGGCGCGCCCGCGAACGCGCTGCCCGATCCGGTGCCCGAGGAAGTCAAGGAAGAGCGCTGGCAGCGGCTGATGGAACTGCAGGCCGAGATCAGCGCCGAGCGCCTGCAGCAGCGCATCGGCCGCGAAATCGACGTGATCATCGACCGTGTCGAGGGCGACCGCGCCATCGCGCGCTCCAGCGCCGACGCCCCCGAGATCGACGGCGTGGTGCACATCGAGGACGCCGGGGGACTGGTCTCGGGCGAGATCATCCGCGTGCGCGTCGAGGGTGCCGACGACTACGACCTCCGGGCCGTGCCCGTCGAGGCATGAACCTGCTGCTGCTGGCGGGGGCGGAGATCGTCGCCCCCGGCATGGCCGAGGTCGCGCTGTCGCGCTACCCCGCGCGCGCGGGCTGGTGGCCACCCGAGCCGGGACGACCGCTGCTGGTGGGATTGCGCGACGGGCTCCTTGGCGAGGGCGTGGTCGAGCACGTCGGCGAGCGGCACGCGCGCATCCGCTTCGCGCTCGATCGCCCGCCCGCGCCGGCGTTGCCGCTGACGCTTCTGCTCGCGCTGCCGCGCCCCAAGATGCTGCGCCGCGTGCTGCGCACGGCGGCGGAGATCGGCATCAAGCGCATCTGGCTGATCAACAGCAGCCGCGTCGAGAAGAGCTACTGGCAGAGCCCGCTGCTCGCCGCGCCGATGCTCGACGGCTATTTCGCCGCCGGCCTCGAGCAGGCCTGCGACACCGTGCTGCCGCGGGTGGCACTGCGCCCGCGCTTCAGACCGTTCGTGGAGGATGAGTTGCCGGCGATCGCGGCAGGCAGCCAGTGCCTGGTCGCGCACCCCGCGGCGGGCGCGCGCCTCGCGCCAGCCGGTGCCGGCCACGTGACGCTGGCGATAGGCCCCGAGGGCGGCTTCACGGATTTCGAGATCGCGCTGCTCGGCACCGCCGGCTTCGCCGCCTGCACGCTGGGACCGCGCGTGCTGCGCGTGGAGACGGCGCTGCCCGTGCTCGCCGCCAATCTCTTTCCCGCGGGCCTCAGTAATGCAGCAGCGGATGACGCAGCGTGTTGTCCGCCAGCAGCTGCGCGCCGCTGAACTCCTGCCGCAGGTCCTCCGGCGTGAGCAGGCTGACCAGAAGCCGCGGCTCGCCGACGTACGCCGTAGCGCCCACGGTGTTCACCGTGTACAGGTAGCTGCGCACCTCGCCGTCCGGCATCGCCAGGCGCAACCTGAAACTGTTCTGGAACGCGATCTCGGCGCCGCGGCGCGCCCACTGCGCCGGGATCGCCGGATAGGCGAGCAGCTGCCCGAGCAGCTGCGCGGCATCCGCATCGCCGCTCAGCAGCACCTCCTGCTGCAGCGTGATCAGCAGCCGGCAGGCGACGTCCTCCCAGTCGACCAGGCGCGAGCGCAGTCCGCGCTCGGCGAAGAACATGTGATAGCTGTTGATCGGCGGGGCGAGGAATTCCGGTGGCAGCAGCGGGCGCAGCATCGCCAGCCAGCCGCGGTTCACGAGGTGCAGGTTGCCGTACTTGTCCTGCACCGTGGCGGCCCAGGGGTCGAGGGCGCGCATGTTCAGTTCCAGCGACTTGTGCAGCCAGCGCGCCTCCGGCGCCTCCATGTCGACACCGAGAGGACCGGGTGCAAAGCCGGCGGCGACCAGCAGCGTGTTGAGATCCTGCGGCGCGAGCCGGAACACGCCCGCCAGCCCGAGCACCATGCCGCGCCCGGGCTGCGAGCGGCCGGTCTCGAGGAAGCTCACGTGGCGCGCGGACACGCCGGTCTCGAGCGCCAGCTCTTCCTGGCTGAAACCGAAAGTGGTGCGCCAGAAGCGCAGCAGCCGTCCGAAGGGGCCGGGCTGATGAAGGGAGTTGCTCGGGTGTTCGCTCAAGGTACCGATCCGTGTGTGCCCGGATACTACCTGCGCGATATTGGCGTGTATACCTCGGCACGCGCCTGTCTGCCGCCCGGTGCAATTGTG
>JAGPES010000551.1 GCA_018057015.1 Pseudomonadales bacterium
CTTGCCGCTCGCCTGCTCGAAGAGCACGGGCTGCGCGGCGACGTCGTAGTCCCACACGTCGTGGTGCACGGTCTGGAAGTGCCACAGCGGCTTGCCGCTGGCTGCCTCGAGCGCAACGACGGAGGTGCCGTAGAAGTCGCGCCCGCCACGCTCCCGGCCGCCGTAGTGATCGGGCTGCGGATTGCCCGTGGGCAGGTAGATGATGCCGCGCTCGCGATCCGCCGACATCATGCCCCAGACGTTCGGCGTGCCGCGCGTGAACGTCGCTCCGGCCGCCGCGTCCTCGGCGCTGACCGGCGTCACACCGGGCGGCACCGGATCGAAGGCCCAGACCAGCTTGCCGCTCTCGACGTCGAAGGCGCGCACCACCCCCGGCGGCGCGTCCACGCGCTGGCCGTCCTGCACGAAGGCGCCGGTGACCACCAGGTTGCCGAGCACCAGCGGCGCCGAGGTCACGTAGTACTCGCCGGCGCGCACGTCGCCGAGGTTGTCACGCAGGTTCACCGCGCCATCGCTGCCGAAGTCCGCGCAGGCCTGGCCCGTGTCGGCATCCAGCGCGATCAGGCGCGCATCGAGCGTCGCGCTCAGGATGCGCCGCGCGCACGCGCCGCCCTTGCCGCCGTCCCAGTACGCCACGCCGCGGCAGGTCGGCGTGTAGACGCCGGTGAGGTCGACTTCCGGATCGTGCACCCAGCGCTCGGTGCCGGTCTCGGCATCCAGCGCGATCACGCGGTTGTAGGGCGAGCACAGGAACATGGTGTTGCCGACCACCAGCGGAGTGGCCTGGAACGCCGTGGGGCCGTGCCTGTCCGTGCCGCTCGAGACGTCGCCGGTGCGATAGGTCCACGCGACCTCGAGCGCCTCGACGTTCGCCGGCGTGATCTGCGTCAGCGGCGAGAAGCGCTGACCGTCGACGTCACCGCCCACCGCAGGCCACCCGGCCACCGCGGCGCCCGGCGCCGGGGGTGGGGACGGCGCACCGGGTTCGCATCCCGCCAGCGCTAGCGCCAGGCCCGCGCACAGGCATCCGCGCAGGGCGGCGCAAACGTGATTCGGTATGCTTTCAGGGTGCATGCGACAGCGTCCGGGGCGAGCGGCGACAGGGCCGGTGCCGCGGATGTTACAAATAATAGATTTGCCCTACAATGTTTTTTTCCTAAGCGCAGGGGAGCGACATGAGCAGGACCAACGTGGGATTCATCGGCCTCGGCAACATCGGCGCGCCGATGGCGAAGAACCTGGTCAACGACGCCTTCGACGCCTGGATGTACGACGTGTCCGAAAAGGCGCTGGCAGAACTGGTCGCGCTCGGCGCGCACGCCTCGACGCCCGCGGAGATCGCGCGCAACTGCCCCCTGATCGGCATCTGCGTGCGCGACGACAAGGACGTGGATTCGCTGTTATACGGCGACGAGGGCATGCTCGCGCACGCCGCGAAGGACACCGTCATCGCGATCCACAGCACCATTACCCAGGCCGCGCTCACGCGCTGGGCGAAGGATGGCGCGGCGCGCGGGGTGCACGTCATCGACGCACCGATCACGCGCGGCAACGGCGGCATGGAGCCGCGCTTCGTCTGCTTCCTCGTCGGCGGCGAGCCGGACATCGTCGCGCGCGTCCGCCCGCTGCTCGACCCTTCGGCCGAGAACATCATCCACGCCGGCCCCCTGGGCGCCGGCATGGCCCTGAAGCTCTGCAACAACCTGATCACCAACGTCGAGTACCTCGCCGTGAGCGAAGCCTGGGCGCTCGCGGAACGCTGCGGACTGAAGATCGAGGTGCTGCGCGAACTGGGCAAGGCCAACAACGTGATCAACGACCGCATGTACCAGTTCCTCAGCGGACGCAACTCGCTCGCGGCGCTGGGAGACGAGGCCATGATGCGCCAGCATTTCGGTCCCTTCGGCAAGCTGGCGGAGAAGGACCTCGACGCCGCGCTGGAGAGTGCGCGCGACCACGGCATCGAACTGCCGGGCACGACCTACGCGCGCGGCGTGATCGATGCCGTCTACATGAAAAAGCCGTACTGAGCCAGGAGCACGCGCATGCAGCCGAACCTGGACGATCGCGTCTACATCGTCACCGGCGGCTCGCGCGGCTTCGGCCTCGCGATCGCCCGGGCGCTGACCACCAGCGGCGCGCGCGTGGGACTGGTGAGCCGCAACGCCACCGCGCTCGAGGGCGCCGTCGCGAGTCTCGGCGCCGATCGGGCCTTTGCCGTGAGCATGGACGTGAGTGACCGCGCCGACATCGCGCGCGCCTTCACATGCATCAAGGCGCATTTCGGTCGCCTCGACGGACTGATCAACAACGCGGGCCTGGCCCGTCCCGGCGCGGTCGAGCACCTGGACGCGGCGGAGGTGCAGGCGCAGGTCGCCACCAACCTGCTGGGCACGGTGTATTGCTGCCAGGCGGCGATACCGTTGCTGCGCGGCGGCGACAATCCGCGCATCGTGAACATCTCCTCGGCCAGCGCATATCACTTCGACGAGATGTCGCACCTGTCGATCTACGCTGCCACCAAGGCCGCGGTCGAGCGCTTCTCGCGCGACCTGCGCCGCGAACTGCAGACCGATGGCATAGGCGTGACGATCCTGCGCCCGGGCGCCGCCGCGACGGAGTTCGCCGCCGGCTGGAATCCCGAGAGATTCGAACCCGCGCTGAAGGCCTGGCTCGACCAGGGCCGGCTGATGGACGTCGGCATGGAC
>JAGPES010000552.1 GCA_018057015.1 Pseudomonadales bacterium
TCGCGACCATGTCGGCGCCGTCCTGGCGCAGCGCCTCCAGGTAACTCGCCTCGGCGTGGGCCAGCGCGCCCGCGCGCAGGTACACGGTGCCGAGGTTGGTCCACAGCGGCGAGAAGGAGTCGTCGGCCTCCAGCCCGCGGCGCAGGTAGAGGAAGGCGGCACGCAGATCGCCGGCCTGGAACTTCTCGGCGCCCATGTTGCTGTAGTAGTGCGCCTCGGCGCGCCGGTCGGAGACCACGCGGCGGTCGTAGCTCGACTTGAAGTCCGCGATGTTGAAGTCGACGGCCTTCTGCGCCGCCGGCCCGAGGTCGACCAGCACGTTGATGTGGCGGTTGAGCACGAAGAGTTCGCCGCGCTGCTCCCAGTCCGGCGGGATGTCGATCTGCTGGTAGCGCACCTCGAGTCCCGCGGCACGCGCCATCGCGACGAACATGTTGGTGAACGACAGGCAGTTGCCGTCGCGCGCGGCGAAGGTCCCGGCGGCGGTGCGCGTCGCCTCGCTGTAGTTCAGGCCAAAGCTGCCCTCGTCGATGACGGCGTAGACGAGTTGCTGCAACCGCAGGTGCCCGTTGGCGCGCCGGTCCACGTAGCGCTCCAGGAAAGCGCGCATCGGCGGGTCGAGCGCGAGGATGTCCGCCTCGGGCAGGGGCGGCAGCGGCCCGACGCCGAAGATCGGTGCGCCGGAGAGCACGGCGTCGCGGCTCGCCGCGGCGCCGGCCTGCTGCGGCGCGGGGCCCGGCGCCGCGCAGCCCGCGAGCAGCAGGGCCAGCAGCAGGAGGAACCTCGTCATCATGAGCACCTCCCCGATCCGGTGGTGCGCTGCTGTTCGGTTCCGGGTCGCCAATCCTGTGGGTCGCCATTCATGGCGACTGCAGCCTTCTGCGAGCCACATGTCGGCATGAATGCCGACCCACAGGGCATGTGGGTCAATCCAGCCCGAGCAGGGAGAAGACTTCCCCGCGCAGCGCCTCGGCCTCGTTGACCAGGTGGTGCCGCGCGCCCGGGATCATGCGCACCTCGGCGCGCGGAAATTTCTCGCGGATCATCGGCAGGTTCCACTTCCAGTCGACCGTCTCGTCGGCGCTGCCCTGGATGATCAGTGGCGCGAAGTCCGTGACCGGATGTTCGCGGAACGCGTGGATCCACCGCCGCATCGCGCCCACCCACTGCACCGGCAGGGTCGCGCTCTGCAGCGGATCGTTCTGGACGAAGGCGAGGAATTCGCTGTCGCCGGAGTTCGCCATGAACTTGCGCCGCACGCCGCGCCTGAATGGCCGCAGCACGCGGTACAGCAGGTTCACGTGGTGCCAGCGCGCGGGCCGCACCAGCGGCGCCAGCAGCGCGATGCGCGCGAACGGGCACTCGGCCGCGGAACGGCACTTGCGGAAAGCCCAGCTCATCAGCACCGCGCCGCCGGTACTCTGCCCGATGGCGTAGAGCGGCCCCGGCAGGCGATCGCGATGGTGCTCGAGCACCGCCGCGAGCACGTCGGTGTAGTCCTCGAAGTCGTGGATGCTGGCCTGTGGACCGTCCGACAGCCCGTGCCCCGGCAGGTCCCAGATCAGCACGCTGCGGCCCTGGCGCAGGCAGTGCCCGATCAGGGCACCGTAGAGCCCGGCGTGATCGAAGTAGCCGTGCAGCAGGATGCAGGTGCCGCGCGCGGCGGCGAGTTCGTAGAAATGACAGGCGATCTCGAAGCCGTTCGCCGCGAGTCGCCCGAAGTGGTGGGTGACCCCCGGCACGCGGTGCGCGAAGTCGATGCCGTAAAACGCGAAGTAGTCCTGCTCGGCGCCACCCGAGACGCTCAGCCCGGAGAACTCCAGCGGCCGCATCGCGGCACGCACGGCCTCGGGATCGAAGCTGCGCGCGGCAATGCGGCTCTGGGCGAAGGGACTGCCGGTCACGGCTTCTCAGCGCACCTTCTGGTCCAGCTCGCCGCGGGCGTAGCGGAGATACATCGCTTCCAGCGACAGCGGCCTGATCCTGTCGGCCTGGCCCGCGGTGCCGAAGGCCTCGTAGCGCTCCTTGCAGATCGCCTTCATCGCCGTGACCGTTTCCTTCAGGTACTTGCGCGGGTCGAACTCGGACGGGTTCTTCGCCATGAAGCGGCGTATCGCGCCGGTCGAGGCGAGACGCAGGTCGGTGTCGATATTCACCTTGCGCACGCCGTTGCGGATGCCCTCCTGGATTTCTTCCAGCGGCACGCCGTAGGTCTCGGGGATCTCGCCGCCGAACTCGTTGATGATCGCGAGCCAGTCCTGCGGCACCGAGGAGGAGCCGTGCATCACCAGGTGCGTGTTGGGGATGCGCGCGTGGATCTCCTTGATGCGAGCGATCGCGAGGATGTCGCCGGTGGGCTTGCGCGAGAACTTGTAGGCGCCATGGCTGGTGCCGATGGCGATCGCCAGCGCGTCGACGCCGGTGTCCTTCACGAAGCGCGCGGCTTCCTCCGGGTCGGTCAGCATCTGGTCGTGGCTCAGCACGCCCTCGGCGCCGATGCCGTCTTCCTCGCCCGCGGTGCCGGTTTCCAGCGAGCCGAGGCAACCGATCTCGCCCTCGACCGACACGCCGCAGGCGTGCGCCATCGCGACCGTTTCACGCGTCACGCGCACGTTGTAGTCGTAATCGGTCGGGGTCTTGCCGTCCTCCGCGAGCGAACCGTCCATCATCACCGAGCTGAAGCCGAGCTGGATAGAACGCGGGCACAC
>JAGPES010000553.1 GCA_018057015.1 Pseudomonadales bacterium
CGTTCAGCGACTTCGCCGACATGCGCGCGGCCAGGTACTGCAGCACGTGCACCCGGCCCGTCAGCGCGTCGCTCCGCCACGGCTCGAAGCGGATCTCCTCGCCGGCCAGCTGCGGCTCGCCGAGTTCCTCGATGCGCAGCCCGGGCAGCGCCTCGCCGGTTTCCAGCGCGCCCGCCTCGAGCGCAATGCCGAGCGCGAGAGCGGCAAACAGGCGCGAGATGAGCTCAGGCATGACCCAGGGGCTCCAGCAACAGCGGCAGGTCGTCGGTGAGCTTGGCGAACGGGAAATGGATCACCGACGGCACCTGCGGATAGTTCGCCGGCAGGCGGAAGCGGAAGCGTCGCAGCATCTCGGTCATCACGCACTTGAACAGCATGTCGGCAAAGTGCAGCCCGATGCACTTGTGCGCACCGCCGCCGAATGGCACCCACAGATAGGGATGCTGCTTCTGCTCCTGCCGCCCGGGGCCGAAACGGTCCGGGTCGAAGCGGTGCGGGTCCTTCCAGTATTCCGGCATGTGGTGCGAGAAGATCGGCGAGATCGCGACCATCGTGTCCGCCGGGATGCGGTAGCCGCCGAGTTCGGTCTCGCGCACGGTGCGGCGCATCAGCTGTGGCACCGGCGGGTGCATGCGCAGTATTTCGTGGAAGGTCTGCTCCAGCAGCGGCACGCCGGCGCCGAGATCGTCGTAGGTCAGGCTGCGGTCCAGGCCGAGCACTTCCTCGCGCAGCCGTTCCTGCCACCCGGGGTGACGCGCCAGGTAGTACGAGGCCATCGTCAGCGCGCTGGTGGTGGTGTCGTGCGCCGCCAGCACGAGGAAGATCAGGTGATCGGCGACCACCTTGTCCGGGAAGTACTGGCCCTCCTCGGTGGTCTCCTTGCTGAAGTGGCTCATCATGTCCATGCCTTCGTCGCGCCGGCGCTGCGGCACCAGGCCCTGGAAATACCGCTCGAGGTAGCGACGCCCGTTCATGCCCCGGTGATACACCAGGCCGAGCCCGGGCCAGTCCTTGCGCACGATCGCGAGCGTGCCGGCCATCATGTCGAGGAATGCCCTGTTCAGCGGCGTGATCTCGTTGTCGAGGTTCACGCCGACAAACACGCGCGCACCGATGTCGAGCAGCAGTTCCTTGATGTGCGGGTAGTAGTGGAAACCGTCGACACCGCGCCAGCTCGCGACGGTCGCGGACGCGATCTCGTTCACGCTGTGCACGTAGTGCTGCATCGAGCTGGTCTTGAACGCGCTCTGCATGATGCGGCGGTGGAACTTGTGCTCGGCGAAATCGCGCACCAGCAGCCCGCCGGCGAAGAAGTCACCGAGCGGGGCATCGTAGCCCATGCGTGCGGAGTAGACCTGCTGCGGGTCCATCACCAGTTCGCGGTTGTAGTCCGGGCCCAGCGCCCAGACCATGTGCTGCCCCGTGAGACGCGTGCGCGACACCGCACCGTAGCGGTCGTGGTGGCGCTTTATCACCGCGTGGGGATTCTTCAGCATCGGCACCATCACGCCCAGGTACGGCAGCCCGTAGGCGCCCGGCAGGTGCGAGAGATCCTTGTTGTCGGGTCGTTGCGTGTAATCGGGCCCGAGACTTGCCGCTTTCATGGCGCCGCTGCTCCGCGAACATCGCTGGGAATCCGGCAAACATGCCGAACGCGTGATATGTATAATTTATGCCAACGCCCGTTGCGACGCAATGCGGAGAACCATCGCGCCAGAGCCGGAGGAGCCAGTGCCGTGCGCAAGCTCGACCACGACCAGAGACGCCGGGAAATCGCCGAGGCGGCGGCCCGCCTGATCGCCGCCGACGGCATGGCAGCGCTCACCACGCGCGGCATCGCGCGCGCCATGGGCTGCTCGATCGGCGTGCTCTCGCACTACTTCGAGAGCAAGGCGGCCATCGTCACGGCGGCCTTCGCGTGGGCGAGCGCGCGCATCGAGCAGCGCCTGGCGCGCGCGCTGGCGCGTGGCATCAGCGTCGACAACCTGCTGCCGTTGATCGAGGCCGCGCTGCCGCGGGACCGGCAATCGCGTATCGAGTGGGGCGTGCGGCTGCAGCTATGGAGCCACGCGGGGGAAGATCCCGAGGCCGCGACAGTGCTGCGAACCGACATCGAGCGCAACCGCGCGCTGCTGGCCTCGGTGATCGACGAGTTGCAGCGCCAGCAGGAGGTACGGCCCGACATCGACGCGAACAACGTGGCGCAGATGCTGATCGACCTGATGCACGGCATGGGCTTCGCCGCCCTGTTGCGGCTGCACCACGCCGGGCACGACCCGGTCGCGGCATTCAACGTGCTGGTCGCGGATCTGCGCAACGGGGACAGCGGCGACACCCGGTGCGGAGCGGCCTGAGCTCTGTGGGTCTGAATTTATTCGGACAGCTGCCTGTCCGAAGGCACTCGTCAGCATGAATGCCGACCCACAGGGGGGGCTTTGCCGCCACCCGCGAGCCGCATGGGTTCGCCGCGACCGATCTGGCATACTCGATCCGCGACTGAGCAGATCCATCCCGGGGGAGGTGCGCCATGTCCGATCACCACGTCTACAAGAAGGTCGAGATCGTCGGTTCCTCGCGCGTCGGCATCGAGGACGCGATCAACAATGCGCTGGCCGAGTGCAGCAAGAGCATCCAGAACCTGGAGTGGTTCGAAGTCGTGGAGACCCGCGGCCATGTCCAGCACGGCCAGGTGGGGCACTACCAGGT
>JAGPES010000554.1 GCA_018057015.1 Pseudomonadales bacterium
CACATAGACGTCGCGGAATACGCCGATATCGAGCGAGGCCTCGGTCATCGGCATGCCCTGCGCGCGATAGACGCGCTTTTCGGGCGTCAGGGTGCCGAGCGCGCGACCGTCGCGGCTCAGTTCGATGATGCCGCGCGCGGCGTCGTAGTTCGGTCCGTCGGCATCGACCGCGCCGCGGAACAGGAAGGTGTAACCGGCGAGCTCGGCGCGCTGGCCCTCCTTCATCTTGACGTCGATGTTCTGGTCGAGGCTGCCGACCAGGGTGACGCCGATGATGAAGATGCCGACCCCGAAGTGCGCCAGCCACATGCCCCACCACGAGGCGGTGATCGAGCGCAGCCTCGAGCCCGCCGACGCACCGGCGCGTTCCTTGAGCCGCCCGACCAGCAACTGGATGCTCGCCAGCACCACCCACGCCGACAACGCCAGGCCCAGCACGGTGCGCCAGGTCACGTGATCCACCGCCCACGCGACACCGAAGCCGATCAGCACACTGGCGATGAAGGCCGGCGCCACCTTGCGCACCGCGGCGACGAAGTCGTCGTCCTTCCAGCGCAGGAAGGGGCCGAACATCATCAGCACCACCACCGGGGTCATCAGCGGCACGAACACCGCCTCGAAGTACGGCGGGCCGACGGAGATCTTGCCGAGGTTGAGGGCATCGAGGAACAGCGGATACAGCGTGCCGAGCAGCACCGAGGCCGAGGCCACGGTCAGCAGCACGTTGTTGCCGAGCAGCGCGGTCTCGCGCGACACGAAGCCGAAGCTGCCGCCCCCGGCGAGCCGCGGCGCGCGCATGGCGTACAGGAACAGCGAGCAGCCGATGACGATGACCAGCAGCGCGAGGATGTACAGGCCGCGCTTGGGGTCGGTGGCGAAGGCGTGGACGCTGGTGATGACGCCCGAGCGCACGAGGAAGGTGCCGAGCAGCGACAGCGAGAACGCGCCGATCGCCAGCAGCACGGTCCAGCTCCGGAAGGCGCCGCGCTTTTCGGTGACGGCCAGGGAGTGAATCAGCGCGGTGCCGAGCAGCCAGGGCATGAAGGACGCGTTTTCGACCGGATCCCAGAACCACCAGCCGCCCCAGCCGAGCTCGTAGTACGCCCAGCCCGAGCCCACCGCGATGCCCGCGGTGAGGAACACCCAGGCCACCGTGGTCCACGGCCGCGACCAGCGCGCCCACGCCGCATCGAGCCGGCCCGACATCAGCGCCGCGATCGCGAAGGCGAAGGCGACCGAGAAGCCGACGTAACCCATGTACAGCAGCGGCGGATGGATGATCATCCCCGGGTCCTGCAGCAGCGGGTTGAGGTCGCGCCCTTCGGCCACGCCCGGCAGCAGGCGCTCGAAGGGGTTGGAGGTGACCAGCGTGAAGGAGATGAAGCCGGCGCTGACCATGCCGAGCACGCCGAGCACGCGGGCAAGGAAGGCATCGGGGAGGTGGCGCGAGAACACGGTGACCGCGACCGTCCACAGCGACAGCGACATCGCCCACAGCAGCAGCGAGCCTTCGTGATTGCCCCAGACGCCGGTGATCTTGTACATGACCGGCGTCTCGGCGTGCGAGTTGGACGCCGCGAGCTGGACCGAGAAGTCGCTGGTGATGAAGGCCCAGGTCAGGCACACGTAGCTGAACAGGATGAAGAAGAACTGCCCCTGCGCGGCGGGGCGGCCGACCGCCATCAGCGCCATGCTGTTGCGGCGCGCGCCCACGAGCGGCACGACCGCCTGCACCAGCGACAGGACGAGGGCGAGGATGAGGGCGAAATGTCCGAGTTCGGGGATCATGATGTCACTGGCTCAGCGTGGTGGCGGCTTTCTGGGCCTGCTCGACGGCGTGGGCCGCCTCGGGCGGCATGTAGTTCTCGTCGTGCTTGGCGAGCACCTCGGTGGCCTGGAAGACGCCGCCCTCGAGCTTGCCCTGCACGACGGCGCCCTTGCCCTCCTTGAACAGGTCGGGGAGCGTGCCCTTGTAGGTCACCGGGATCACCTTGGCGGTGTCGGTGATCGCAAAGCGCACGGTGATACCGTCGGCTTCGCGCGCGATCGAGCCCTCCTCCACCATGCCGCCGACGCGGAAGGTCTTGCCGAGGGGCGCCTTGCCTTCGGCGATCTCGGTCGGAGTGTGGAAGAACACCAGGTTCTGCTGGAAGGCACTCAACACCAGGGCCACTGCCGCGACAAGCAGCACCACCCCGCCACCGACCAGCATCAGACGCTTGCTACGGGCTTTCATTGTTCCGACTCCATGGCGGGCACGAAGCCATCGCCGTTACGCTTGCTCGAATCCTTGCCGACCGCCCGCCGCCAGCGCAGCAGACGGCGCACCGTGTCCTTCCGACGCTGGAAGACGAGCACGAGTTCCAGCGCCATCAACGCAAAGGTGAGGCCATAGCTGCCCCACACGTAAAACGCCGCGCCGCCCATGTCCCAGAACGCGGACCAGCTTTCCCATTGCATCAGAGGCTCCCTCCCGCATGGCGTACGCCCGCCGGCGCGGCGCGCTCGAGCTCCGCGGCGACCCACTCGGTGTGGCGCTCACGCTCGAGGATCATCGGCCGCACGCGCCAGAACACCACCGCCAGCGTGTAGGCCCACGCCGCAAAGGCCATCACCAGCATGCCGGCGAGCATGGTCGTGGCCATCGACGGCGCCTTGGTCAGGCTCACCGATGCGCCCTGGTGCAGCGTGTTCCACCAC
>JAGPES010000065.1 GCA_018057015.1 Pseudomonadales bacterium
ACAGCACCACCACCAGGGCCGCGAACCGGATGTTGCAGCGCAGCGTGGTGTCGTCATCGGCTGCCGGCGCACCGGCCTCGTGTTCACTCATGGTTTATACTCGCGGCCCCTCGCAATTCCGGACTCGCCTCTCATGTGGATCAAGCCCGCGATCGTGGCCCTGCTCGTCCTGCTGCTGATCAGCCTGGGCAGCGGCTTCGTCTTCCTGATGAAGGACCAGGGTCGCACACGCCGGACCCTTCATTCGCTCGGCATCCGGGTGACGCTCGCCGCCGCGCTGGTGGCCGTGATCGCCTACGGATTCTACAGCGGACAGCTGAAATCCAAGGCGCCGTGGGATGCGGCTCTCGAGGGCAGGCGTGCCGCGCAGCAGGAGCAGGGCGCGAAAGAGGAATAGGAAGCGGGGCGAGGCAGGCCGGCTGAGCGCGGCGCGACCCTGTCGGGTCGCGCCGCGCGCTTCGTCAGAGGATGTAGACGAACAGGAACAGGCAGATCCACACCACGTCGACGAAGTGCCAGTACCACGAGGCTGCCTCGAAACCGAAGTGGTCTTCCGGGGTGAAATGGCCCTTGGTGCTGGCACGCAGGAACATCACCGTCAGCATCACCGCGCCAAGGCATACGTGGAAACCGTGGAAGCCGGTCAGCAGGAAGAAGGTCGAGCCGTAGATTCCCGAGGCCAGCGTCAGGCCGAGCTCATGGTAGGCATGGTAGTACTCGTAGGCCTGGAAGCCGACGAAGGTGAAGCCCAGGATCAGCGTCACCGCCAGCCACAGGTTCAGCGCGCTGCGCTTGTTCGCCTTCAGGGCGGTGTGCGCGAAGTGCACCGTGACGCTGGACGTGACCAGCAGGATCGTGTTCAGCAGCGGGATGCCCATCCAGCCCACGACTTGCTCGGGCGCAGCGAAATCTGCCTGCTTCGCCATCAGCTGCGCGCCGCCGGCCGCTTCCACGGCCTGCTGCGGTGTCTGGATCGGCGGCCAGGCCGCCTGGAAGCCCTGCCACAGGCGGTTCGCGAGGCCGTGATCGCCCTCGCCGCCCAGCCACGGCACCACGAAGAAGCGCACGTAGAACAGCGCACCGAAGAACGCGGCGAAGAACATCACCTCGGAGAAGATGAACCACTGCATGCCCAGCACGTAGGATTTCTTCAGCTGCGGGCTGTTGAGGCCGGCGCGGTTTTCGCGGATCGTCGCGCCGAACCAGTTCCACAGCACGCCGATGAAGAACACGGAGCCGACCGGCAGGAGCCACGACATCGGGCTCTCGGCGCCAGCCTTGACGTGGTTCATCGTCAGGCCGGCGCCCACGATGGCCATCCCGAGGCCTATGGTGGCCAGGAAAGGGTACTTGCTCTGCTCAGGGACATAGTAGGTCTGATGTCCGCCGGTGTCGCTCGCCATGTGCTGTCTCCCCGAAAAATCCAGAATGTGTACTTGTGTGTTCGTCTGGTCAGTTGGCCGCGCTGACGCGGTTGTCCGCCACTTTCCCGGTCACGTCGAACAGCGTGTAGGAAAGCGTGATCGTCGTGATCTTCGCCGGCAGTGCCTGGTCCACGATGAACTGCAGCGGCATGTCCAGCGCCTCGCCCGAGGCGAGCGTCTGCTGGTTGAAGCAGAAGCACTCCGTCTTGTGGAAGTAGCGCGCCGCCTCGGGCGGCGAGATGCTCGGGATGGCCTGTGCCACCATCTGCCGCGGCGCGGGATTGCGCGCGTGGAACGTGGTGGCGTTGGCCGCGCCCGGATTCACCTTCATCTCGAACTGCTGCGGACGGAACTCCCAGGGCATCGTGCCGTCGTTGTTGGCGACGAACTGCACGCGCACGGTGCGGCTGGTGTCCACGGCGCTCGGTGTCGCGACGTAGGCGGTTTCCCGGTTGATGTTGTCCCGGCTGATGCCCATGACATCGCAGAGCACGTCGTAGAGGGGCACCAGCGCGAATCCGAAACCGAACATGCCCACGGCGATCGCACCGAGGCGCAACACGGTTTTGCGGATCGACGACCCCGCGGGCATCCTGCTCACCCTCTCAGCGCAGCTGCGGCGGCACGGTGAAGGTGTGGTAGGGAGCCGGAGACGGCACCGACCACTCGAGTCCGTGCGAGCCCTCCCACACCTTGTCGGTCGCCTTCACGCCGCCCTTGATGCACTTGATCACGCAGACCAGGAAGATCAGCTGCGAGAATCCGGTGATGTAGGCGCCGATGCTCGAGAGCATGTTGAAGTCGGCGAACTGCAGCGCGTAGTCCGGGATGCGGCGCGGCATGCCGGCCAGGCCGACGAAGTGCATCGGGAAGAACGCGGTGTTCACGCCGATGAAGGTCATCCAGAAGTGCGCCTTGGACAGGCCCTCGTCGTACATGTTCCCGGTCCACTTCGGCAGCCAGTAATAGACGCCGCAGAACAGCGCGAACAGCGCGCCCTGCACCAGCACGTAGTGGAAGTGCGCCACCACGAAGTAGGTGTCGTGGTACTGGAAGTCCAGCGGCGCGAGCGCCAGCATCAGGCCCGAGAAACCGCCGATCGTGAACAGGATGATGAACGCGATCGCGAACAGCATCGGCGTCTCGAAGGTCATAGAGCCCCTGAACATGGTCGTGACCCAGTTGAACACCTTCACGCCAGTGGGCACGGCGATCAGCATCGTGGCGTACATGAAGAACAGTTCGCCCGCGATCGGCATGCCGACGGTGTACATGTGGTGGGCCCACACGATGAAGCTGAGGAAGGCGATCGAGGCAGTTGCATAGACCATCGAGCTGTAGCCGAACAGCGGCTTGCGCGCGAAGGTGGGCAGTACCTCGCTGACCACGCCGAAGGCCGGCAGGATCATGATGTACACCTCGGGGTGACCGAAGAACCAGAACACGTGCTGGAACAGCACGGGGTCGCCGCCACCGGCGGCACTGAAGAAGCTGGTGCCGAAGTGGATGTCGAAGAGCATCATCGTGACGGCGCCCGCGAGCACCGGCATCACGGCGATGAGCAGGAAGGCGGTGATGAACCAGGTCCAGACGAACATCGGCATCTTCATGTACGTCATGCCCGGTGCGCGCATGTTCATGATGGTGGCAATGATGTTGATCGAGCCCATGATCGAGGACATGCCCATCAGGTGCACGCCGAAGATGAAGAACGTGACCGTTTCCGGCGCGTAGGTCGTCGACAGCGGGGCGTAGAAGGTCCAGCCGAAGTTCGGCGCGCCGGCGTCGGTGAACAGCGTCGCCGCGAGCATGGCGAACGCGAACGGCAGGATCCAGAAGCTCCAGTTGTTCATGCGCGGCAGAGCCATGTCCGGCGCGCCGATCATCATGGGTATCATCCAGTTGCCCAGTCCGACCCACGCCGGCATGATCGCCCCGAACACCATCACGAGACCGTGCATGGTGGTCATCTGGTTGAAGAATTCCGGCTTGACGATCTGCAGGCCGGGCTGGAACAGCTCGGCGCGGATGACCAGCGCGAAGATGCCGCCCAGGATGAACATCGCGAAGCTGAACCACAGGTACATCGTGCCGATGTCCTTGTGGTTGGTCGTGAAAAACCAGCGGGTTATGCCCTTCGCTGGGCCGTGATGATCTGCACCCATGATGTTGCTCCTGAATTACTTGGCTTTCTTGAACTTGGCGACGTCGATCGGCTGCAACATGTCACCCATGTTGTTGCCCCACGCGTTGCGTTCATAGGTGATCACCGCCGCGAGGTCGACCTCGTTCAGCTGCGCGCCGAAGGAGGCCATCGCGGTAGCCTGCTTGCCGTTGACCACGATGTCGAGGTGTCCCTCGACCGGGCCGGTGGCGATCTTGCTGCCTTTCAGCGCGGGGAACGCGGGCGGCACGCCTTCGCCGTTGGGCAGGTGGCAGGACGCGCAGGCCTTGGCGTAGACGCTCTCGCCGCGCGCCATCAGTTCGTCCATCGTGAAGGTCTGCGCCATCAGCGCCTTCTCGGCGTCGGCCTCTTCCTTGCGCTTGCCCAACCAGTCGTTGAACTCGGCTTCCGGCAGCACGTTCACCACGATCGGCATGAAGCCGTGGTCCTTGCCGCAGAGCTCCGCGCACTGGCCTCGGTAGATGCCGGGCTCCGGCACACGGGTCCACGTCTCGTTGACGAAGCCGGGGATCGCGTCCTTCTTCACCGCCAGCTGGGGTACCCACCAGGAGTGGATCACGTCGGCCGCGGTCACGAGGAAGCGCACCTTCTTGCCGGCCGGGATCACCAGCGGCTCGTCGACTTCCAGGAGGTAGTGCTCTCCCTTCGGAGCCTGGTTGTTGTACTCGTCCGGCGAAGTGCTCAGCGCGGAGAAGAAGCTGACTCCCTTGTCGAGGTACTCGTACTTCCACTTCCACTGGTAGCCCGTGATCATCACGTCGAGGTCGGACTCGTCGGCGTCGTAGATCTGCAGCAGGGTCCTGGTCGCGGGTGCGGCGAAGGTGGCGAGGATCAGGAACGGCACCACGGTCCACGCGATCTCGAGCGTGGTGCTCTCGTGAAAGTGCGCGGCAACGGCGCCTCTGGACTTGCGGTGGGCGAAGATCGAATAGAACATCACCCCGAACACGACCACGCCGATCGCCACGCAGACCCACAGGGTGTACATGTGCAGGTCGTAGATGCGGTGGCTGACCTCGGTCACGCCGCGGGTCATGTTGACCGAAGAATGTCCGGCTTCGGCCGCCAGCAAGCCGCCGGAGAACGCGGACAGCGTTGCCCCCGGCAGTGCGAGTGGCAGCAGACGGCGTCGTGTGGCTGCTCGCATGTCTCCTAACTCTCCCTTTTGTTGGTAGTCGCGCCGCGCGTCGAACCTGCTGGTTCCGGCGCGGCAGCACTGTTCCGGCCGCGCGCGCAGACCGGAAAACGGGCAAAGCCGCACCTGACCCGGGGCCACCGCGACTGTTGCGCAATCACCCTGCATTGAGCGAGGTCAATGCAAAGCGCGCGAAGTATAACAACGTAAACCCCCCGTGACGACAAAGCTTTCGCCAAAAAACGTTTCAATGCGGCGGAATCTTGCTGCCCGCGGAGGGCTGGGATCAGGGCTCGACGATGCGGACCACGCTGGTGTCGGCGGCCGGTTCGCCCAGCCCCTTGGCGAATTCCGCGGTGCCGGGCTCCGCGTCGCGCTCGCGCACGTCGCGAAAGCCGCAGCTGACGCATTCGCACACCATGGCGCCGTCCTGCGTGCTGACGAACAGCTTGTCGACCTGCTTGCAGGACGGACAAACGGCCCCGGCGATGAATTTGCGCAACTGCGTCATGCGGTCTCTCCTGCGCTGGCGGCGTACTGGTGCAGGTCGAGTTCCCAGTACACCACGTTGCCGAGCGGGTTGTCGTAGTAAGGCGCGCACTCGCGGAAACCCAGGCTGCGGTACAGCGCCATCGCTTCCTTCAGCCGGACCAGGGTGTCGAGGCGCATCGTCGCATGACCGGCGTCGCGCGCCGCCCGGATCGCGGCCAGGGCCAGCGCGTGACCGAGACGGGCGCCGCGCCGCCCCGGGGGCACATAGAGGCGCTTCATTTCGCAGACTCCGGGCCCGATCATGCGCATCGCCACGCAGCCGATGGCCTCGCCCGCGCTCTCGGCCAGCAGCAACGCGCCGTCTGGCGGCGCGTAGGGTCCGGGCAACGAGGCGAGCTCGCGCTCAAAGCCCTGGAAACACAGGTCCTCGCCCAGAGACTGCTGGTATTCGCGCAGCAACGCCGCGACGCGCTGCAGGTCCTGCGCGCCGCACGCGGGCCGGATCACGATCTCGGCGCGCAGCTCCCCGATCAGGGCGCTCGTTGCGGGGCGCACGCCCCTCCATATATAGAAGGATTCGGCGGCCTGCTCGACCAGCATGCCGAGCCCGTCGGCCAGGCGCGACGCACCGGCGGCCGCGCCGCGCGCCAGAAACGCGGTGCGTCCGCTCGCGTAGGCCATGTCATAGCAGGCAGCCGGCGCCAGCAGTTCGTCGCCCAGCGGCGGGACCTCACCTTGCAGGCTGGCACTGGTGCCGTTGATCACGAGGTCGAAGGGCCCGACGAGGGCGTCGAAGCCGCAGCCGCGCACCGGGCCGGCGCTGGCGAATTGCCGGGCCAGCGCGAGGGCCTTGTCTTCACTGCGATTGGCGATCACGAGCGCAGCCGGCGCCTGCTGGAGCAGCGGACCCACCACGCCACGGACGGCGCCGCCGGCTCCGAGCAAGAGAACCCGCACGCCGGCGATCCGCCAGCCCAGGTTGTGCCGCAGGTCGCGCACCAGGCCGGCGCCATCCGTGTTGTCGCCGTGCAGCTGGCCGTCATCGGCCAGCCACAGCGTGTTGACCGCGCCGGCCTGTTCCGCGCGCCCCGTCAGCCGGTGCGCGAGCGCGAAGGCGTCGAGCTTGAAGGGCACGGTGACATTCATGCCCTTGCCGCCGGCGGCGAAGAATTCGCGCGCGGCGGCGGCAAATCCCCCGAGCGGGACCAGCAGCCGCCGGTATTCCATGTCCTGACCGGTCTGGGCGGCGAAGCGCGCGTGGATCAGCGGCGAGCGCGAATGGGCAACCGGGTTGCCGGCCACCACGTAACGGTCGGTCATGACGTCGGCGCTCCCCGCGCTCAGGCCCAGTCCCTGGGCTTGAGGTAGGTTTGGTAGAGGTCGGCCTCCGCGCTGCCGGGTTCCGGACGCCTGTCGTAGTCCCAGCGCACCAGCGGCGGCAGCGACATGAGTATCGATTCGGTGCGCCCGCCCGATTGCAGCCCGAACAGGGTACCGCGGTCGTAGACCAGGTTGAACTCCACGTAGCGGCCACGCCGGTACAACTGGAACTGGCGTTCGCGCTCCCCCCAGGGAAGGTCCATGCGCCGACGCACGATCGGCTCATAGGCCTCGAGGTAGGAATCGCCGACCGCGCGCAGGAAGGCGAAGCTGGTGTCGAAATCCCACTCGTTGAGGTCGTCGAAGAACAGGCCCCCTACACCGCGTGGCTCGCCGCGATGCCTGAGATAGAAGTAGTCGTCGCACCAGCCCTTGAAGCGCGGGTACACCTGCGCACCGAAGGGCTCGCAGGCCGCGCGCGCGACCTGGTGCCAGTGGACGCAGTCCTGCGCGAAGCCGTAATACGGAGTCAGGTCGTAGCCGCCGCCGAACCACCACACCGGCGTTTCCTCGGGATGCTCGGCGACGAACAGCCGCACGTTGGCGTGCGAGGTCGGCACGTAGGGATTCAGCGGGTGGATCACCAGCGACACTCCCATGGCCACGAAACGGCGTCCGGCCAGCTCGGGTCGGTGAGCGCTTGCGGACGGCGGAAGGCTCACGCCATTGACCGTGGAAAAATTGACCCCGGCCTTTTCGAACACGCGGCCCTCGGCCAGCACGCGGGTACGCCCGCCGCCGCCTTCCGGCCGCTGCCACGCGTCCTCACGAAAGGCGCCCCGGGCGTCGAGTGCCGCCAACCGGGTGCAGATGCGCTCCTGCAGCTCGAGGAGGTAATGTTCGACCGCATCGATTGCGAGCGTGTTCATGTGCCGAGCCATTTCCGTGCTGGTGTGATGAATGCCGCGCAGGCGGCGCGCTTCAGCCAGGCCTCACTATACGTCCGCTGAGCGCCTCGCGGATGGTCGTGGGGCCGCGGCGCCCGCCGAGTTCGCCGGGCAACAGGTAATCGATGGCGCCGCGGAAATAGCGCCTCACCGCGAGCGCACTGCGCGCCGCCGGACGCCCCTGCAGGTTCGCCGAGGTGGATACGATCGGACCACCGAACATCCGGCAGAGGCTCGCGAGCTGGAAGTGATCGCTCACTCTTATGGCGACACTGTCATGCTTGCCGGTGATCCAGCGCGGCAGTTCGTCGCCCACCGGCACGATCCACGTGATTGGCCCGGGCCAGCTGCCGAGCAACTCGGCACGCCGTGACAACGGCACGCGGCCGAGCAGCGGCTGCACCTGCTCCACGTCGCCGGCAACCAGGATCAACCCCTTGCCCGGACTGCGCCCCTTGAGGTGCAGGATGCGCGCGACCGCTGCCGCATTGCGGGGGTCACATCCCAGCCCCCATACGCCCTCGGTCGGACAGGCGATGACACCGCCCGCCCGCAGCACGCGCACCGCGCGTTCGAGGTGCTGGCGGTTCAGGGCGGTCACAGGGTCTTCAGCCGCTCCTGCAGCGCACGGTCCTTCTCGGCCACGCCTTCGGCGTTGGCGACGCGGTCGGCCACCAGCCGTGCCGCGAGCTTCCTGTCGGATAGCGCCAGGATCTGCGCCGCAAGATAGGCCGCGTTGCGGGCGCCGGCCTTGCCGATGGCCACCGAGGCAACCGGGATGCCCGCGGGCATCTGTACCGTGGACAGCAACGCGTCGAGCCCCTGCAGCGTGACCTCGATCGGCACGCCGATCACCGGTCGCGTGGTGTTCGCCGCGACGGCGCCAGCCAGGTGTGCCGCCATGCCGGCCGCCGCGATGAACACGCCGCAGCCGCGCTGCTCCGCATCCTTGACGTAGGCGTGCGTGGCCTCGGGGGTGCGGTGGGCCGAGGTGACCCTGGCCTCGACGGTGATGCCGAGGGACTTCAGCGTCCGGATGGCCCCTTCCATCACCGGCAGGTCGGAATCGGAGCCCATGAGCACTGCGACGAACGGTTTGGCCATTTTCGGTGCCTCGCGTGAAAAGGCGGGAAAAGTAGCGGAATCGGTGGGGCCGCGCAAGCGCCGCGGCACCCGGCTTCAGGGCGTCCGCGCGTAGCCGCCGGCGCCGCTCACGATCAACCCCTTCAACTCCAGGCGCACCAGCGCGGCACCGGTGGCCGCCGCGCCGAGCCCGCTGCGCAGTACGATGGTCTCGGTCGGCGTTTCCTCGAAACCCGTGGCCTCCAGCACGCGGCGCTCGTCGCCGCCCAGGGCGACGAGCGTCACGGCCGCGACGCCGCGCGGGTGGCTGCCCGTTTCGACCGCGATGCCCGCGGGGCGGAAGCGATCGCCGAGCGCGCGCAGCACGTCCTCGGGGGTCTCGATCAGCGCCGCGCCGTTACGCAGCAACTCGTGGCAGCCGCGGCTCAGCGGGCTGCGCACCGGCCCCGGCAAGGCCATGACCTCGCGATCCTGTTCCAGCGCGCACTGCGCCGTGAGCAGGGAGCCGCTCGGCAACGCCGCCTCCACCACCAGCACGCCGAGGCTGAGCCCGCTGATGATGCGGTTGCGGCGCGGGAAGTTGGACGGCTCCGGCCTGGTGCCGGGCACGAACTCGGTGACCAGCGCCCCTCCCTGCTCGACAATGCCGGCAGCCAGTCGCCGGTGGCGCGCGGGATACACCTGCCCAGGGCCGGTTCCCATCACCGCGATGCTCGCGCCGCGCGCCTGGAGTGCACCGAGGTGAGCAGCGGAATCGATTCCCAACGCCAGCCCACTGGTGATAGTGAGCGCATACTTCGACAAGCCGGTCGCGAGCTCGAAAGCGAGCTCGCGACCGCTTGCGGTGGGGCTGCGGCTGCCGACCACCGCCACCTGCGGGCCCGCCAGCGCCGAAATCGCCCCCTCCACGAACAGCACCGGTGGCGGGCAGGCAATGCGTCGCAGCAATGGCGGATAGTCAGCGCTTGCCGCCGTCAGCACCCCGATGTCGTGGCGCAACAGCCACTCGCAGGGGGCGGCACTGCGGGGATCGGGCTGGCCGTCGAGCCGCAGCAGGGCCGCCGACGTATGGGAGCGCAGCCCGAGCGCCTGCAGTCGCGCGGCTGGCAGGGCCAGCGCGGCGGCGGCAGAGCCGGCGGCATCGATCAGGCGCAGGACGGTGCCGGCACCTGCACCCGGCAGGTCCAGCAACGAGAGACAGCAACGGATTTCATGTTCTTGCACGACTCGACCTCCCTGTCGAATAGGCGCCGGCATCCTGCCGGCGCAGCGAATGGGGACGGCGACGCCGCCCCGCCGGTCACGGGTTCGTGACCGTGTCCATCACCTTGATCGGGTGCTGGGCATTCAGCACCAGGCCATAACTCATCTTCTCGAACACGCGGAACACCATCAGTATGCCCGCGGGCGACGCCGGCAGCTTGACCAGCTCCAGGGTCACCGGATCGCGCACGACTTCGCCGGCCTTCTTGATCGCGAGCACGTTGCCTTCCTTCAGGCCTTCGCGCGCACCGCGGTTCAGCGCCACGACATCGAGCCTGCCGACATTGCTGACTCCGCCCTCGATGGCGAGGATCACGCCCGAGATTTCGCCTTCCGGCGCGCCGGGGTAGAAAGTGGCCGTGATCTTCTGCTCCATCACCGGCAGCAGGCGATCCTTGATGCGGATTTCCTCGTTGCTGCGCTCCACGGACAGGGTGCCCAATCCGTCTTCCTGCGCGATCAGGCGTCCACCGCCGATCTCGAGGGCTTCCTTGCCGAGGATCTCACCGGTCCCGGGATCGACGAAGACCTGCCCGGCCCGGAACACGCCGAAGTTCTTCTCGCCCGGCGGGAAGCTGCCGCGCGCATGCAACTGGTCGCCGGCACCGGTCACCACGTGGCCGTTCGCTCCCGCGATCACATAGGGAGCCTCCTCCAGCTCGGCGCTGCCGACAATGCGGCTGCGCGACAGGAAGGCGTTGATGTCCTCGAGCGGGATCGCGGGAATCGCGTCGTCCAGCGCCGTCGAGCGCACCTCGGGGCTCAGCTTCACGACGCCGCCACCGGCGCGATTCAGCACGATGCGCGGCTGGCCGTCGATGTAGACGAGGGTCAGGCGATCGCCCGGATAGATCAGGTGCGGGTTGGCAATCTGCGGATTGACCTGCCAGATCTCGGGCCACTTCCAGGGCTCGTTCAGGAATCTGCCCGAGATGTCCCACAGCGTGTCGCCGCGCTGCACGACGTAGTCGTCCGGGTGATCGGCGCGCAGCATGCCCGCATCCGCCGCCAGGAGCTGGGTCGCGAGGAGACTGCCGGCCACCAATCCAAGCAAAAGCTTCTTCATTTAATTGTCCTTGTCCTTGCGAACATGGCCTGCCCCTCCAATGGGATGCGGCTTCGCGAAAGTGTAGTCAAAGCCGGACAAATTGCGTATAGCCGGCAGCGCGGGGTCACGCTCGCCGCGACATCATTCGGGTAGACTATAGAAGCATTCACAGCGGCATGCGGGGCATGGCGGCGCAAACGCGCCCGTACCGCGCACGACACGGGAACCCGTTCACACTCATGGCCATCCTGGACATCCTCGAATTCCCCGACGCGCGGCTGCGCACCATCGCCAAGCCGGTCGAAAAGGTCGATGCATCGGTGCAACAGCTGGTCGACGACATGTTCGAGACCATGTACGCCGCGCCCGGCATCGGGCTCGCGGCAACCCAGGTCAACGTGCACCGGCGCGTGGTCGTGATGGACATCTCCGAGGACGGCAAGCAGCCGCTGGTCCTGATCAACCCGGAGGTCCGCGTGCTCGAAGGCGGCACGCGCGAGTACAGCGAAGGCTGCCTGTCGGTGCCCGGTTTCCACGAGCTCGTCACGCGTCCGGAGAACATCGTCGTGACCGCGCTCGATCGCGACGGCAATCCCTTCGAGCTGCATCCCGATGGCCTGCTCGCGGTGTGCATCCAGCACGAACTCGATCACCTGAACGGCAAGCTGTTCGTCGACTACCTCTCGAACCTCAAGCGCCAGCGCATACGCAGCAAGCTCGAAAAGCTGCACCGCCAACCGGCCTGATGCCGCAGAGCCCGCCCGTGTCGGCCAGCACGCTGCGCATCGTCTTCGCCGGCACGCCGGAATTCGCGCAGGTCATCCTGCAATCGCTGCTGGACGCACCGGGTTGCGAACTGGTGGCGGCGTATACCCGCCCCGACCGCCCGGCTGGCCGCGGCCGGCGCCTGCAACCCTCGCCGGTGAAGGCATGCGCGTTGGCGCGCGGCATCCCGGTGTTCCAGCCGCTGTCGCTGAAGGACGCCGCCGCGCAGCAGGAACTGGCGACTCTCGCCCCCG
>JAGPES010000555.1 GCA_018057015.1 Pseudomonadales bacterium
GGCTTCACCGGCGGACTCAACTACTACCGCTCGATGGATCTCAAGTGGCGGCAACGCAAGCCCTACGAGGGCGTGCAGAGCCCGGTGCCCGCGTTCTTCATCGGCAGCGAGCTCGACTGCGACCTGGAAGGCTTCCACGGTCCCGACCCCATGGAGCTGATGCGCGCGCAGTTCCCGGATCTTCGCGCCGTGGAAATGATCCCCGGCGCCGGCCACCTGGTACAGATGGAAAAGCCCGACGAGGTCAACCGCTGCCTGCTGCGCTTTCTCGAGACACTGCGCTAGCGGCGCGGGAAGCGTCGTTTCCCCAACCCGTGTGGGAGGCGACGGTGGCCGTGACCCTGGCCAACGGGCCGTGGCAGCCTGGATCAGCCCTCGAACTGCACGGAGGACCAGCCTGCCATTACCGGGCCGCAGACAGGAAAGATGACATCGGTGTGGGCCTGGTGCGTCGAATAGGCGAGGAAATCCTCGCGCGAGGCGAAGCCGGCAATCACGGCGATGCCGGCATTGCCCTGCAGCAGGCCCTGGTCCAGCCCGACCTCGAAGGACAAGATGCCCGGTATGAGCGACGGCAGCTTGCGGTAGGCCGCCAGGACGGCGTCACGCCGGGCCTGGTCCGTGCCTTCCTTGAAGTCGATGAGCGAAACACTCCTGATCATGATCTTCTCTCCCGCGGTTGGTGTCGTCCCGGCGCCACGACTCAGCGCTCGAGCGTGAAAGCAGCCGCCACTCGGTCCCAGCTCTGCGGCGTCACGCCGCGCTCGCGCAGCTTGTACTTCTGCACCTTGTTGGTCGGGGTATAGGGCAACCCGCTCACGAACTCGATATAGCGCGGCACGCAGAAGTACGGCGCGTTGGCGTTGATGAAGCGCGCCAGCTCCGCCGCGCCGACTTCCACGCCGGGCCTGAGCACCGCGTCGAGCTTGATCTCGTGCTCGGAATCCAGCTCCGCGGACGGCACGCCGTAGACCGCCGCGGCCTGCACCGCGGGGTGCTGCATCGCGACGCTCTCGACCTGCAGGGACGCGACGTTGCGCCCCTTGTAGCGGATCACGTCCTTCTTGCGGTCGACGAAGAAATAATCGCCCCCGGCGTCGCGCATGCCGAGGTCCCCGGTGTGGTACCAGTCGCCGGAGAACGCCGCGGCATTGGCCTCAGGGTTGTCGAAGTAGCCGTTGAAGATCGAGTGCGGCTCGGTCTCCCTGACGCAGAACTCGCCGACTTCGCCCGGCGCAGCCTCGCTGCCATCGTCCTTCAGCATGCGCAGCTCCACGCCCCGGGAGAGCTCGCCCAGCGCGTTGGGCTTCCACTGCTTCTGCGGCGTGTCCTTGCGCGACAGCATCAGCATGATCTCGCTCTGGCCGAAACCCTGCGTGATGCCCTCGATGCCGAAGCGCTCGCAGAACGGGCGCAGGAGGCGCTCGGGCATCGGCACCATGTTCGCCATGCGCAGCGGATTGTCGGCATCGTCCGGGCGCGGTGGCTCGTTCCACAGGAACATGTGCATGGCGCCGAGCGTCATGGTCTGCGTGGCGCCGTAGAAGCGGATGCGGTCCCAGAATGCGTGCACCGAGAAATGGTCGTCGATGGCGCACGGAATGCCCGCGACCAGCGCGCGGTAGATGTTCGCGACCCACGCCGCCGAGTTGTACAGCGGCAGGCAGTTGTAGGCGATGTCGCCACCGGCGGTACCGAAGTGCCGGTTGGCGTTCTCGGCGGCGCGGATCCACACGTTGTGGCTCTGCATCACGCCCTTGGACCTGCCCGTGGTGCCCGAGGTCCACAGCACGGCGGCGGTGTCGCCGTAGTGCTGGTAGCTCATGTCGGGCTCCACGTCGGGGTGTGTCGCGAGCTCGGCCAGCGTGGCCGCCGCGCCGGTCGCACGCACCTGCTCCGGCGCGCCGCGATGCAGCAGCAGGTGGCCGAAGGCGACGCGATCGCGCACCTGGGCCAGGCGCGCCAGGAGCGCGTCATCCACTGCCAGCGCCACGCCCCTGCTGTCGTTTATCGCATCCGCCAGCCAGTCGCCCTTGTAATCGGTGTTCACCGGCACCCAGACGGCACCCAGCTTGTTGACCGCCAGCGCGAGCACCACGAATTCCACGCAGCTGTGCATGAAGACAAGCACGCGATCACCCGTCGCCACACCCAGCGCGCGCAGGCCCGAGGCGTAGCGGTTCGCCAGCGAATTCACCTGTGCGTAGGTATGACGCTCGTTGTCCGCGAGCAGGAAGGGCGTGTCGCCCGCCCGTTGCGCGTGCAGTCGCAGGATGCGTCCGAGCACGCGATTCCCCGTATCGGCGAGATCGATGCGGTTCACGCCCCGCCCTTGGCCTTCGCGGCCTTCTCGTCCTCGTGGCTCCTGATCGCGCTGTTGATTCCCGACATGTAGGCCTCCATGAAGCGGTTCGCATTCGCCGCGGCCCACTCGATCGAGGCGGTGCGGTTCGCGTTCGACCGCTGGAAGCGCGGCATCACGTAGCGCGCGATCAGGTCGTAGGACTTGCGCGTGGCCTCGGGGCCGGCGGCGTTGTGCGCCAGCGAGAGGAATGTGCCGAAGCCACCCGACTGCTCCTGCAGCTTCTCGATATGCGCGACCAGGTCATCGGGCGTGCCCACCATGCCCACGCCGAAGGCGCCGAGGCCGCCGGTGGTCCAGATGTCGATGGCCTCGTCG
>JAGPES010000556.1 GCA_018057015.1 Pseudomonadales bacterium
GCCTACGACCTGATCGCGACACCGGGCCTGGTGATCGACGAGAAACTCGTCAGCAGCGGGCGCATACCCACACAGGCGGAAATCCGCGGGTGGCTCGAAGCGGCAGGTGCTTAACCCCCCGCCCGTGCGCTCGTGCGCTCGGCACGGCATGCGGTTAGCCCCCGCCCGCGCCACGGTGGTTCTCCTGCGCGGACACGCCGTGAATACGTCCATGTAGGCTCGACTGCGGCATCCATGCCGCAGACGGTCCTCGCAAGAGAACCACCGTGGCACGTGCTGCCTTGGTGGCACGCACAGTTTGTGGTTCGCGCCATGCGTTGCGCGAAACATGGCACCCGGAAAGGAAGCTGAATGCCAAGCAATGTCATTCAAGCGACCCGCTTCCGGCGAAGCTGCAAACGGATCGCAACCCACCAACGTCAGGCGGGCCGAGGGGCGGGCCTGGTCAGCGAGCGGACATGTGGATGCCGAAATCGCCGGGAGCGATTTCGGCAACACGCGTAGCCGCTGCACATGGACGTGCCAGGCGGCGGCCGCGAGCGGACCGGGCCCGCCCCTCGGCCCGCCGGATCGGAGCCTCTCGGAGCGCCGGATCGGAGCCTCTCGGAGCGCCGGATCGGAGCACAAGAGGGTCGCGCGCAGGGCGCGCTCCCACAACTCGGCGCGGCGCTGAAGCCTCAAACGCCTGCAGGGTTTTCCGGAAGGTAGGTTTCGAACAGCTTGCCGAGATCGCCGGCCGAATGCGCGGGCACCTTGTAGTAGGTGCGGATCACCACCGATCCGTCGGGTTCGAAGCGGTAGGTCTCGATGCTGTAGGCGAAGCGCTCCTCACCGCCTTCCCTGAAGCGGTTCTCCAGCAGCCACGCCACCTCGTTGCCGCAGATGAACAGGCTGCCGGGGTGGATGCGGAAACGCACGGTCGGCTGGAACAAGTCGAAGGAATCCAGCGCACAATGCTGGAAGCCGTGCTTCATCGGCGTGCCCACCGGGTCGAGCATGCTGAAATCACCGGGCGCCAGCGCGCGCCAGTTCGCCGCCCAGCCCTCGCGATCCCCCGCGTTCCACAGTTTCACGTAGTTGTCGGCCCAGTTCTTCAGCTGGGCAAAAGTCGGCGTGCTCATCGTTCGTCGTTCTCCTGGTGGATGGGTGCCAGGGACTCAGCGTCCCGTGAACACCGGCGGTCGTTTCTCGAAGAAGGCCTGTACGCCCTCGCGCGTATCCTCGCTGACGAAGGTGATGTTCTGCAGCCTGGCCTCGTAGGAAATCGTGTCCGCGAGGTCGAGCTGCATGGCCCTGTTAAGCGCCTCCTTGGAGTAGCGCAGCGCGAGTGGCGCCTTCTTCGCGATCGTGCGCGCCCACGCCAGCGTCTCCTCGAGCAGGCTCTCGGCGGGCACCACGCGGTTCGCCAGCCCGAGTTCCAGGCAACGCGCGGCGCTCATCTTCTCGCCTTCCACGATCACCTCGAAAGCGCGCTTGCGCCCCAGCTGGCGCACCAGGTGCCAGGTGGCACCGCCATCCGGGACCAGCGCGATCGCCATGAAGGCCTGGTAGATGTAGGCGTTCCCGGCCATCACCGTGAGGTCGCAAGCCATCGCAAACGAACTGCCGATGCCGGCCGCCGCGCCGTTGACCGCGCTGATGAAGGGCTTTGGCGCCTCGCTGATCGCCATCAGCACCGGCTTGTACTCCTCGTCGATCTGCTGCTGCACCAGCACCGGGACGCCATCCGCGAGATCGGCACCGGCGCTGAAGGCCCGCCCCTCGCCGGTCAGCACGACCACGCGCACCACGGCGTCGTCGATGGCGCGGCGCACCGCGGCCAGCAGCTCGCGGCGCATCTGGCCGTTGAAGGCGTTCATCACCGCCGGGCGGTTCAGCGTGATCAGCGCCACGCCCTGGTCAGCGGCGTAGCGCACGGTCTCGAAATCACTCATCGCGGGTCTCCGGCTCGTTTTCGCGGCAGCGAAATACGGAAAATCACCGCGCCGGCGGCGCTTGTCAAGACGAACCGGCCGCACGGCGCAGCACGATCGCATTGCCGAGCACGATCAGCACCAGCCCGGCGGCCGCTGGCAGCGTCCACCGGTAGCCCTCGAACAGCGTCGACAGCAACAGCGCCACCACCGGCGTCATCATCGCGTTGTAGCCCGCGCGTTCCGGGCCGATCAGCGCGATCAGGCGCAGATAGGCGCCGAAAGCGACGATCGAGCCGAACACCGACAGGTACAGCAGCGAGGCCGCATAGGGTGCGCCTGAGGGAAAACGGAACTCGACCCCGGTGACGAGCGCGGCGAGCGCAAGCAGCGCCGTGCCGTAGAACATGCCCCAGGCGTTCACCGTGATCACCTTCAGCCCGAAGCCCGCGTTGCGGGTAGCGACGATGCTTCCCAGCGATGCCACGTAGGTCGCCGCGAGCGCCAGCAACAGGCCGCGCCAGGCGGCATCACCCGGGCCCAGGCTGCCGAGCTCGGGCCAGAACAGCAGCGCGACACCGACCATCCCGACGAGCCCGCCGGCCAGCACCGCGGGTACCAGGGGGCGTTTCAGGAACAGCGCCGCGTTGAAGAAATTCATGAACACCATGGTGGCGAAGACCACCGCGACAATGCCGCTGGCGAGGTACACCTCGGCCCAGTAGACCAGCCAGTAATTGAGTCCGAACAGGCAG
>JAGPES010000557.1 GCA_018057015.1 Pseudomonadales bacterium
GAGCGGGATCACCTGGTCACCCGAGAGCAGCAGCCTGCGCTCGCGGTTCAGCAGGCACAGGTGCTCCGGCGAATGACCGTGTCCCACCACGGCTTCCCAGCGCGAACCGCCGATGACGAAGGCCTCTCCCGCCCTGACGCGATGGAACGAACGCGGCAGCGGCTCGACCAGGCCCGAGAAGCCGCTCGTGCGCTTGCGGAACTTGTCCAGGAACCCCGCTGTCGCGCCGGCGCGGCGGTAGAAATCCACCCCCTCCCACAGCGGCCCTTCCAGGCCGGTCTGGGAGAACACGCGGGCGCAATAGTATTCGCCGAGGGTCATCCACAGCGGCGCCTTCCAGCGCTCGCTGAGCCAGCCCGCCTGGCCGATATGATCCGGATGGCAATGGGTGCAGAACACGCCGATTACCGGCTTGCCGCCGAGGTGCGCGGCGAACACGTGCTCCCAGCGCGCGCGGGTTTCCTCGCCGCGCAGTCCCGTGTCGACGATCCACCAGCCGGTCTCGTCCTCCAGCACGTAGAGGTTGATGTGGTCCAGCGTCATCGGCAGCGACATGCGTACCCACAGCACGCCGGGCTGGATGGTGGTGACGCTGCCCGGCGCGGCCTGCGCGCCGAAGGGAAACTGCAGGGCGGTCTTCACATGGTTGTCCTTTTCACTCCGGCGGCAGCGGCGGCGCCCACTGCACCCCGTTGATGTGGCCGCCACCGTCGGCGAACAGCGTGTTGCCCGTCAGGTAGCGCGCGTCGTCCGATGCCAGGAATACCGCAACGCCGCCGATGTCCTGCTCCGGGTCGCCCATGTAACCCATGGGATTCTGCTCCAGCATCTTCGCGGCCAGTTCGGGTGCGTAGGCCTGGAAGCGCTCGAAGGCGGGCGTCACGGCCGCCGGGCAGATCACGTTGACCGTAATGCCGTGGGCGGCCCACTCGCGCGCCGCCGTGCGACTGAGCGCGCGCAGCGCTTCCTTGGAACTGTTGTAGTCCGCGGAGTAAGGGTGCGCATTCACGCCGTTCAGTGTGCACATGTTGATCATGCGCCCGCGGCCCTTGCTGCGCATGTGCGGGAAAGCCGCCTGCATCGACCACAGCGCGCCGAACAGGCAGGCCTCGAAGGCGAGACGGAAATCGCTCTCCGGCTTGGCCTGCAGGCGGTTCGCAGGCCCCGCGGCATAGGCGTTGTTGACCAGTATGTCGATGCCGCCGCAGGCCTCGACCGTGTGCGCGACGAGCCCTTCGACCGATTCGCGCTGCGTCACGTCGGTGTGCACGAAGATGGCATGGCTGCCGAGCTCGATGCACTCCCCGGCGACGCGCCTGCCGTTCTCGGCGTTGATCTCGCCGATCACCACCGTGGCGCCCTCCATGGCCATGCGGCGTGCCACCCCGCGCCCCACGCCCTGTCCCGCTCCGGTGACGACCGCGACCTGCCCCTGTAAACGTCCGCTCATGGTGTGGTGCTCCTCGTGTTGCCGGACTGGAGTTCCGGGTAGACCTTCTCCTCGAACAGCCGCAGGCTGCGCCACGCGAGCCCCGGCTCCATGCCGCCGCAGAGCGGATGGAAGAACACCGAGTCGTATGGCCCGAGGACCTCGGTGCGCTCGAGCAACTCGCGCGGCGTCATCACCGGGTACCTGCCGCAGTCGCGCAGTTCCAGCGCCGTGGCGAAGTGCCGGTACGGGGTCTTCACTCCCTGCGCCTCGGCCCACGCGGCGTAGGCATTGTTCTCGTGCATCAGGTACGGCCCGATCTCCTCCCACGCCGCATCCACGTCCTGGGCAAGGTACAGGAAGCTGCCGAGGCTGCCCGGTCGCGGGCCCGGATCGGGCTTGCCGAGTTTCACCAGTTCCTCGCGGTACATGTCGAAGAACTCGGGGCTGGACGGCACGAAGTTGTCGGCCTCGCGCGCGGCGCGCGCGGCGGCGGCGCGCGAACTGCCGCCCATCCAGATCGGCGGGTGCGCCTGCACCGGGCGCGGCGTCACGCACACCGTGCGCCCCTCGTGCACGAAGGGTTCGCCGGTCCACGCCTGGCGCAGGAATGCGGCGATCCCGTCCATCACCTGCCTGCGGTCGGCGAGGCGCTTGCCGAAGCTCTCGAACTCCGAGGCCACGTAGCCCGCGCTGAGCACCGGCAGTATGCGCCCGTTGCTGAGGTTGTCGAGCACCGCGAAATCCTCGGCGAGGCGCACCGGGTCGTAGAGCGTCGCGACCAGCGTGGAGATCATGATCCGCACGCGCTCGGTGCGCGCCGCGATTGCCGCGGCCATCACCATCGGCGCCGGCAGGTAACCGTCGGGCGAGCCGTGGTGCTCGGAGAGCACCACCAGCGCGAAGCCGAGCCGGTCGGCCCACGCGCACTGCTCGAGCGCGGCACGGTAAAGCGCGGGCTTGGCGATGGTGCTGCCGGGTGCCGAACGCAGATCGTAGCGAAGACCGAACATCGCCATGTCAACAACCCCCTGTGGGTCGGCATTCATGCCGACTGGTGCCTGGTGGGATGCTGCTGTCGCCATGAATGGCGACCCACAGGATGGCGACCCACGGAGCGGCGACGCCCACGATCGCCATGTCAGGAAAGCCGCAACGGCAGTTCGCGCAGCCGCTTGCCCGTCGCCGCGAAGATCGCGTTGGCCAGCGCCGGCGCCAGCGGCGGCACGCCG
>JAGPES010000066.1 GCA_018057015.1 Pseudomonadales bacterium
GTCGCGCGCGAAGTCCTGGAAAAGGACCTCACGGTGCGAGAGACCGAGGCCCTGGTGCGCCGCATGCAGGCACCCGCCCGTCCTGCCCCGCCGCCCGCGGCGGAGAATGCCGACATCCGGCGCCTCGAGCGCGAGTTGTCCGAGATCGTGGGCGCCGCGATCGCGATCGAGCACAAGACCGGCGGCAAGGGCCGGATGGTGATCAATTACTCCAGCCTCGACCAGCTGGATGGAATTCTGCGCTATTTCCGTCCCGAGGCCGGTTGATGCCGGGGCGGCATCTCTATACAATGCCGCGCCGGCCTGATGCCGCAACAGCCCGCCCTGGCGGGGCCCGATGCGTCGAAGACGGTGCTCGGGGATGACGTCGGGCAAGCTGTCGAGTTCATTGCCGCGACCGCCCGTATGGCGCGTGTTGCTGGCCGAGTCCGGACTGCTCATCCTGGCCGCCCTCGGGGCGGGTTCGATGGACCAGGTGGCGGGCAAATCGCTGCTCCTCGGGGGGCTGGTTTTCCTGGTGCCGCAGGCATGGTTTGCCTGGCAGGTGTTCCGGTTTCGTGGCGCCGGAGCCGCACGCAGGGTCGTGGACGGCTTCTACCGTGCCGAGGCGGGCAAGTTCCTGCTGAGCTGCGCGGGCTTCGCCACGGTGTTTGCGAGTGCAAGGCCGCTGCACGCGGTGGCCTTTTTTGGAGCCTACATCGTCCTGTATGTCGTGAACGCTGTGCTGCTTTCCCGCCTGAGCGGGCTGTGAAGGCGGCGTATGAACGGCGAGGAGCCAGAGGAGCCTTATGTCGGCTGAAGTCCAGACCTCAAGTGACTACATTCTTCACCACTTGACCAATATGACCTACGGCAAGCTGCCGGCGGGCTCGTATTGCGAAGGCACGCAGGTTCTGGCCGAGGAATCCTGGACGCTCGCGCGCTGCAACGAGCAGATCGACCAGATGGGTTTCTCCGCCATTCACCTCGACAGCATGGGCTGGGCGATCACCCTCGGCCTGGTGTTCAGCTTCCTGTTCAGCCGCGTCGCACGCAAGGCCGCGACGAACAGCGACGCCCCGACCGGACTGCAGAACATCGTCGAGATGGTCATCGAGTTCGTCGACGGCACCGTGAACGACATCTTCCATCAGAAGAATCGACTGATCGCGCCGATGGCGCTGACGATCTTCGTGTGGATTTTCATGATGAACCTGATGGACCTGCTCCCCGTCGACTGGTTGCCACGTGTCGCGGGTATCCTGAGCGGAAACTCCCACATCTTCCTGAAAGTCGTCCCGACCACCGATCCCAACGTCACGCTCGGCATGTCGTTCACGATATTCGGCCTGATGCTGTTCTTCTCGATCAAGGAGAAGGGCGTGATAGGCTTCATCAAGGAACTGACCCTGCACCCCTTCCGTGCGCCGAAGTGGTACGTCAACGTGTTCCTGATCCCGATCAACCTGGTTCTGGAAACCGTATCGCTGATTGCCAAGCCCATCTCGCTCGGTCTGCGTCTCTTCGGAAACATGTACGCGGGTGAAATGATCTTCATCCTCATCGCCATCATGTTCAGCGCAGGGATGTTTCTGTTTCCGCTGGCAGGCGTGCTGCAATGGGCGTGGGCGGTGTTCCACATCCTGATCATCACGCTGCAGGCGTTCGTGTTCATGGTTCTGACCGTCGTCTACATGGCGATGGCGCATGACGTCTCGGAAGAGCACTAGTTTCTTCATTACTCACTCACTCAATCACGCTGGGAGAACATCATGGAACAAGCAATCCTTTACGTAGCGGCCGCTCTGATGATCGGTCTGGGTGCGGCTGGCACCGCCGTCGGTTTCGGCATTCTCGGTGGCAAGCTGCTTGAAGGCTCTGCTCGTCAGCCCGAGATGGCGCCTATGCTGCAAGGCAAGATGTTCCTGATCGCCGGTCTGCTCGACGCCGTGCCGATGATCGGCGTCGGTATCGCGATGTACCTGATTTTTGCGGTCCAGCTCTGAAGCCAGGCGGTTGCGGAGCCATTCGCGTGACAACGGCTAAATCGCACTAGGGAGTGACTGCGTGCACATCAATATGACACTCATAGGCCAGTCGATCACCTTTCTGATCTTCGTGTGGTTCTGCATGAAGTTCGTGTGGCCGGTCATTCGCAATGCGATGGACGCGCGCACGCAGCAGATCGCTGAAGGGCTGTCGGCGGCGGAACGCGCCCACCGTGACCTCGAGCTGGCCAAGGACAAGGTGTCCAGCCAGCTGAAGGACGCCAAGGTGGAGGCAGCCTCGATCATCGAGCAGGCCAACCGCCGCGCGGCACAGATCATCGACGAGGCCAAGGATCGGGCCCGCGACGAAGGTGACCGCATCAAGGCGTCCGCCCAGGCCGAGATCGAGCAGGAGAGCAACCGTGCCCGCGAACAGCTGCGCGCGCAGGTCGGTGCCCTGGCGGTTGCGGGCGCCTCGCGCATCCTCGGCCGTGCGGTCGACGAGAGCGCGCATCGCGACATCGTCGACCAGCTCGCTCAAGAACTCTGATCGAGGCAGCCATGGCAGAACTCATCACCCTCGCGAGGCCTTACGCCAAGGCGGCGTTCGAGCAGGCGCTGGCCGGCAACACGCTCACGGACTGGGCGGACGCGCTGGCGACGGCGGCTGCCGTGACCGGCGAGCCGCGCATAGCGCAGCTGATCGCGGCACCCGGAATGACGTCGGCGCAGAAGGCCGATACGCTGATCGGGCTCTGTGGCGACGCACTGCCGGAGGCAGCGCGCAATTTCATCCGCGTGCTCGCGGAGAACCGGCGCCTGCCGCTGCTGCCGCAGGTGCACGAGCTCTTCCTCGCGTTCAAGGCCAGCCAGGAGCAATCGGTGGACCTCGAGCTCACCAGCGCTTTCGAAATCGCGCCCGACCAGGCTTCGCGCCTGGCCGAGGCGATCGGCCGCAAACTGCAGCGCACGGTGCGTGTAAGCGCGACAGTCGACAAGACACTCATAGGCGGGGTGGTGATTCGCACGGCCGATCTGGTGATCGACGGCTCGGTGCGCGGCCGCCTTGCGAAGCTATCCGAAGCAATGAATTCCTGACGGGAATCAAAGGAAAACCCAGATGCAGCAACTGAACCCCACGGAAATCAGTGAAATCATCAAGCAGCGCATCGAGCGGCTGGACATCAGCACGCAGGCGCGCAACGAAGGCACGATCGTCAGCGTCTCCGACGGTATCGTCCGTATCCACGGACTGGCCGAGGTCATGTACGGCGAGATGATCGAGTTCCAGGGCGGCGTCTACGGCATGGCCCTGAACCTCGAGCGCGACTCCGTGGGCGCGGTGGTGCTGGGTGAATACAAGGGGCTGGAAGAAGGCCAGACCTGCCGCTGCACCGGTCGCGTGCTGGAAGTGCCGATCGGTCCCGCCCTCGAAGGTCGCGTGGTCGATGCGCTGGGCAACCCGATCGACGGCAAGGGTCCGATCAACGCCACGCTGTTCGACCCGATCGAGAAGGTCGCCCCCGGCGTCATCACGCGCCAATCCGTATCGCAGCCGGTGCAGACCGGTCTGAAGGCGATCGACGCGATGGTTCCGGTGGGCCGCGGCCAGCGCGAGCTGATCATCGGTGACCGCCAGATCGGCAAGACCGCGATCGCGATCGACGCGATCATCAACCAGAAAGGCACTGGCGTTAAGTGCGTCTACGTCGCCATCGGCCAGAAGCAGTCCTCGATTGCCGCCGTGGTGCGCAAGCTCGAGGAGCATGGCGCGATGGCGCACACGACGGTGGTCGTGGCGAGCGCCTCGAACCCCGCGTCGATGCAGTACATCGCGCCGTTCTCCGGCTGCACCATGGGCGAGTACTACCGTGACCGCGGCCAGGACGCGCTGATCATCTATGACGATCTCACCAAGCAGGCGTGGGCCTACCGCCAGATCTCGCTGCTGCTGCGCCGCCCGCCGGGCCGCGAAGCGTATCCGGGCGACGTGTTCTACCTGCACTCGCGCCTGCTCGAGCGCGCCGCGCGCGTCAACCCCGACTACGTCGAGAAGTTCACCAACGGCGAAGTTAAGGGCCAGACCGGCTCGCTGACCGCGCTGCCCATCATCGAGACGCAGGCCGGTGACGTGTCGGCGTTCGTGCCGACCAACGTGATCTCGATCACCGACGGCCAGATCTTCCTCGAGAGCAGCCTGTTCAACGCCGGCGTGCGACCGGCGATGAACGCCGGTCTCTCGGTATCGCGCGTCGGTGGTTCCGCCCAGACCAGCATCATCAAGAAGCTCGGCGGCGGCATCCGCCTGGCGCTCGCGCAGTACCGCGAGCTCGCGGCGTTCGCCCAGTTCGCCTCCGACCTCGACGAAGCCACCCGCTCCCAGCTGGAGCACGGCGAGCGCGTCACCGAACTCATGAAGCAGAAACAGTACTCGCCGCTCTCCGTGGCACAGATGGGTGTCTCGCTGTTCGCGGCGAACGAGGGTTACCTGAAGAACGTCGAGATCAAGAAGATCCTCGACTTCGAAGCCGCCCTGCACTCCTTCATGAACAGCGAATACGCCGCGCTGATGAACAACATCAACGCGACCGGCGATTTCAGCAAGGAAACCGCGGCGGCCCTCAAAGAGGCGCTGGACAAGTTCGTGGCGACGCAGGCCTGGTAAGAAACCCGAGGGCAGCACATGGCAGGCGCAAAGGAAATCCGCACCAAGATCGCCAGCGTGACCAGCACGCAGAAGATCACCAATGCGATGCAGATGGTCGCGGCCGGCAAGATGCGCAAGGCGCAGGAGCGCATGGCGCGCGGCAAGCCCTACGCCGAGCGCATCCGCTCGGTGGTCGGCCACATCGCCAACGCCGCGCCGGAGTACAAGCACCTGTACATGCAGCAGCGCGAAGTGCGTCGCGTCGCGTTCGTCATCGTCTCCACTGACCGCGGATTGTGCGGCGGCCTGAACATAAACCTGTTCAAGGCGGTGCTGCGCGAAATGAAGGGGTGGAACGCCAAGGGAGTGGAGATCGATCTCTGCGTCATCGGCACCAAGGCCAGCAGCTTCTTCGGCGGTATGGGCGGGCGCATCACCGCCGCACTGCGCGGTCTCGGTGACGCGCCGGCGGCGGCTGACCTGATCGGCGGCGTGAAGGTGGTGCTCGATGCCTATGCGGCAGGGAAGGTCGACCAGGTGTTCCTGGCCTACAACACCTTCGTGAACACGATGACGCAGCAGCCGACGATCGCGCAGGTGCTCCCTCTGGAGGCGTCCGAAGAGAAGGAGCTGAAGCACCACTGGGACTACCTGTACGAACCCGATGCGAAGGAGCTGCTCGACGGGCTGCTCACGCGCTACATCGAATCGCAGGTCTACCAGGGCGTGGTGGAGAACGTGGCCTGCGAGCAGGCCGCGCGCATGGTGGCGATGAAGGCCGCCACGGACAACGCCGGCGAGCTGATCGGCGACCTCAAGCTGGTTTACAACAAGGCGCGCCAGGCGGCCATCACGCAGGAACTCGCCGAGATCGTCAGCGGGGCGGCGGCGGTCTAGCGACACGGATCGAAGCGTTGCCGCGCCATCGCGCGAAGCATTTGAACGGCCTCAGGAGCGCCCCGCGGGCGCGAAGAACAGACTGAAGAGGAACACGAGATGAGCAGTGGAAAAATCGTACAGGTCATCGGCGCGGTAATCGACGTCGAGTTCCCCCGCGACGCCGTGCCGGCGATCTACGATGCGCTGACGGTGGGCGGCAAGGACCTGCTGCTGGAAGTCCAGCAGCAGCTCGGCGACGGCATCGTGCGCACGATCGCGATGGGTTCCACCGAAGGTGTGCGCCGCGGCCTCGACGTGAGCAACACCCATTCCGCGGTTTCGGTGCCGGTGGGCAAGGAAACGCTGGGCCGCATCATGGACGTGCTGGGTCGTCCGATCGACGAGAAGGGACCGATCGGCGAGCAGGTGCGCATGCCGATTCACCGCGCGGCGCCGACCTACGCCGAACAGTCGCCGGCCGTCGAGCTGCTGGAAACGGGCATCAAGGTGATCGACCTGATCATGCCCATTTCGAAGGGCGGCAAGATCGGCCTGTTCGGCGGCGCGGGCGTGGGCAAGACCGTGACGCTGATGGAACTCATCCGCAACATCGCGATGGAGCACTCGGGGTACTCGGTGTTTGCCGGCGTGGGCGAGCGTACCCGCGAGGGGAACGACTTCTACCACGAGATGAAGGAATCGAACGTACTGGACAAGGTGGCGCTGGTGTACGGCCAGATGAACGAGCCGCCGGGCAACCGTCTGCGCGTGGCGCTGACGGGTTTGACGATGGCCGAGTCCTTCCGTGACGAGGGGCGTGACGTCCTGCTGTTCGTCGACAACATCTATCGCTACACCCTGGCCGGTACCGAAGTGTCCGCGCTGCTCGGCCGCATGCCTTCCGCCGTGGGGTACCAGCCCACGCTGGCAGAGGAAATGGGCGTGCTGCAGGAGCGCATTACCTCGACCCGCACCGGCTCGATCACCTCCTTCCAGGCCGTGTACGTGCCCGCGGACGACCTGACCGATCCCTCGCCCGCCACCACCTTCGCGCACCTCGACGCGACCCTGGTACTCTCGCGCCAGATTGCCGAGCTCGGCATCTACCCGGCCGTGGATCCGCTGGATTCCACCTCGCGCCTGCTCGACCCGCTGGTCATCGGCGAGGAGCACTACACGGTGGCGCGCGGCGTGCAGTCGGTGCTGCAGCGCTACAAGGAACTGAAGGACATCATCGCGATCCTCGGCATGGACGAGCTGTCGGAAGACGACAAGCTGGTCGTGGCCCGCGCACGGAAGATCCAGCGCTTCCTGTCGCAGCCCTTCTTCGTGGCGGAGGTATTCACCGGCAGCCCCGGCAAGTACGTCTCGCTGAAGGACACCATCGCCAGCTTCAAGGGCATCCTGAACGGCGAATACGATCACCTGCCCGAACAGGCTTTCTACATGGTCGGCGGCATCGACGAGGCCATCGAGAAGGCCACGAAGCTCTGATCGCGCAGCAGCCGGAGAGCAACACATGGCAATGACGGTTCACTGCGACATCGTGAGCGCGGAAAAGGCGATCTTTTCCGGGCTGGTCGAACTGGTGGTCGCGCACGGTTCGCTGGGCGATCTGGGTATCGCCCACGGCCACGCGCCCCTGTTGACCGAATTGAAACCCGGCCCGGTGCGCGTGATCACGCAATCCGGCGAGGAGCAGATCTTCTACGTCTCTGGCGGGTTCCTCGAGGTCCAGGCCAGCACGGTCACCGTGCTCGCCGACACGGCGGTGCGTGCGCACGACATCGACGAGGCGGCGGCCGTCGAGGCGCAGAAGGCGGCCGAAGCGGCGCTGGCGAACCAGCACGGCGAATTCGACTACGGCCGCGCGGCGGCGCAACTCGCGGAAGCGGCGGCGCAGCTCCGTACAATCCAGGGACTGCGCAAGAAAATGGGCCGTCCGGGCTGATTTCCGGCAACGGCGGTTCGAGAAAAAGGGTAGCGTCTGCTACCCTTTTTTCGTTAGTGGCTCCGGAAATCGCCGGGGCATGGTCGTGCTGGAGCAAGACGTGGCTCTCGATATCGTGATTCTCGCCGCGGGACAGGGAACCCGCATGGTCAGCGACCTGCCGAAGGTTCTTCACGCCCTCGCCGGCAAGCCGCTGCTGGGGCACGTGATCGATGCGGCGACTGCTCTCGCCCCGCGCAGCCTCAGCATCGTGATCGGCCATGGCGCCGGGCGCGTGCGCGAGACGATCGCCTCGGCCGGCGCCAACTGGGTGATGCAGGAGCAGCAGCTCGGCACCGGGCACGCGGTGCAGCAGGCGCTGCCGGCCGTGGGCCGTGACGGTGTGACTCTTGTCCTCTACGGCGACGTGCCGCTGGTGCGCGAGAGCACGCTGCGCGAGCTCGTCGCCACCGCGGCGCAGGGACCGCTGGCCCTGCTCACCGTGAAGCTCGCCGACCCCACCGGCTATGGCCGCATCCTGCGCGATCATCGCGGTCGCGTGGCCGCGATCGTCGAGCACAAGGACGCAACCGCGGAACAGCGCGAACTGCGCGAGGTGAACACCGGGATCATGGCGGTGCCCAATGCGCACCTGCATGCCTGGCTGGCGCGCCTGGAGAACAGCAATGCGCAGCGCGAGTACTACCTGACCGACATCATCGCGATGGCCGCGCAGTCGGGCGTCGGCGTCGAGCCGCTGCAGGCGGCTGACGAACACGAGGTCGCGGGCGTCAACAACCGCGAACAGCTGGCGACGCTGGAGCGCGCCTGGCAGCAACTGCGGGCGCGCGAGCTGCTGCTCGCCGGCGTGACGCTGCGCGACCCGGCGCGCTTCGACCTGCGCGGGCGGCTGCGCCACGGGCGCGACGTCAGCATCGACATCAACGTGATCGTCGAGGGCGAGGTCGAACTGGGCAACGGCGTCAGCGTCGGCGCGAACTGCGTGCTGCGCAACACGCGCATCGGCGACGGCGCCAGCATACTGCCCAACTCGGTGATCGAGGATTCCGACGTAGGTCCCGGCTGCAGCGTCGGTCCGTTCGCGCGCCTGCGTCCGGGAACGCGCATGGCCGAAGGCGCGAAGATCGGCAATTTCGTCGAGACCAAGAAGGCGACGATCGGTGCGAACAGCAAGATCAGTCACCTGAGCTACGTGGGCGACGCGCTGCTCGGCGCCGACGTCAACGTGGGCGCCGGCACCATCACCTGCAACTACGACGGCGTGAACAAGTTCCGGACCACGATCGGCGATGGCGCCTTCATCGGCTCGAACACGGCGCTGGTGGCACCGGTCGAGATCGGACGCAACGCCACCGTGGGCGCGGGCTCGGTGGTCACCAGCGCGGTGCCCGACGAGGCGCTGGCGGTGGCGCGCGGCAAGCAGCGCAACATCGAAGGCTGGAAGCGCCCGCAGAAAAAATCGTAAATCCTGCTGTGGGTCGGCATTCATGCCGACAAGGGTTCGGCGCAGCCGAGCCCGCCGTGGGAAGACCTGCAAGAGTCGGCATGAATGCCGACCCACATGGATTGCATCTAAGGAACCAGGCATATGTGCGGAATAGTCGGCGCGGTGGCGCAAAGGCAGGTCAGCGGCATTCTCGTCGAGGGGCTGCGCCGGCTCGAGTACCGGGGATACGACTCCGCGGGAGTGGCGCTGCTCGGCGCCGATGGCCGCATCGAGTGCACCAAGCGCACCGGCAAGGTCGCCTCGCTCAGCGAGAGCCTCGATGCCGCGCCGCTCGACGGCGTGACCGGCATCGCCCACACGCGCTGGGCTACGCACGGACGCCCCAGCGAAGTGAACGCGCACCCGCACACCAGCAACGGTCGTCTCGCGCTGGTGCACAACGGCATCATCGAGAACCACGGCGAATTGCGCGAGCGCCTCACGGCGGCCGGTTACGAGTTCCGCTCGGAAACCGACACCGAGGTCATCGTCCACCTGATCGACCAGCTGCGCCAGGGCGGGCTGTCGCTGCTCGAGGCCGTGAAGCGGGCCGTGACCGAACTGCACGGGGCCTACGCGATCGCGGTGATCGCGAATGACGAACCCCACCGCGTGATTGCCGCCCGCAAGGGCAGCCCGCTGGTGGTGGGGATCGGCATCGGCGAGAACTTCGTCGCCTCCGACCAGATGGCCCTGCGCCAGGTGACCGATCGCGTGATCTTTCTCGATGAAGGCGACATCGTGGACGTCACCACGCTGGGCGTGCGCATAACCGACGCCACGGGCCGCGACGTGCAGCGCCCGATCGAGCGTCTCAGCGAGGCCGCCGACCACGCCGACAAGGGCGTCTTCCGCCATTACATGCTGAAGGAGATCCACGAGCAGCCGCGAGCGATCGCCAACACGCTGCGCGGGCGCATCGGCGAGGACCACATCTACGAGCAGGCCTTCGGTGTCGCCGCCGACGAAGTGTTCGCCCATGTCGCCGCGGTGCAGATCGTGGCCTGCGGCACCAGCTATCACTCGGGACTGGTCGCACGTTACTGGATCGAGGAGCACGTCGGCATTCCCTGCGCCGTCGAGATCGCGAGCGAATTCCGCTACCGCAAGCTGGTGGTGGCGGACAACACGCTGTTCGTCACGATCTCGCAATCGGGGGAGACCGCCGACACGCTGGCGGCGCTGCGACTTGCGCACACGCTGGGTTATCGCTCGACGCTCACGATCTGCAATGCGCCGCAATCCTCGCTGGTGCGTGAATCGCACCTGGCGATCATGACCGAGGCCGGCGCCGAGATCGGCGTGGCCTCGACCAAGGCCTTCACGACGCAACTGGTCGCGCTCATGCTGTTGACCGCGGTGCTCGCCAAGCGCGGCGGCGCCGACGCCGCGCACGAGCGCGCCTTCGTGGCCGCCATGCACAGCCTGCCGGGGTTGGTCGAGCAGGTGCTCGCGCTGGACGAGCGCATCAAGGATGTCGCCGAGCAGTTCGTGGAGAAGCGCCATGCGCTCTTCCTCGGCCGCGGCGTGCAGTACCCGGTGGCCATGGAGGGCGCGCTGAAGCTCAAGGAGATTTCCTATATCCACGCCGAGGCCTACGCCGCCGGCGAGCTCAAGCACGGCCCGCTGGCGCTGGTAGACGAGGACATGCCGGTCGTCACTGTGGCGCCCAACAACGAACTGCTGGAAAAGCTGCGCTCGAACCTCGCCGAGGTGCAGGCGCGCGGTGGACGGCTCTACGTGTTCGCCGACGAGCAGGCCGGCTTCACCGACAGCGACACCGTCACCGTGGTGCAGATGCCGCACGTCCCCGCGATCCTGGAGCCCGTGGTCTACACCGTGCCGCTGCAACTGCTCTCGTACCACGTCGCCGTCATGAAGGGCACCGACGTGGACCAGCCGCGCAATCTCGCGAAGTCCGTGACCGTCGAGTAGGCCGGCACTCACACCGCCATGCCGGACGCGCTGAACGAGACCTGCCACTGCATCTCGCTGGACGAAGAGGCGCTGGTGCGTCACTTCGACGCCGCGCTGCTGCGCGAAGGCGGACTGCCGCAGCTGCTGGTGGGACGCGAGCACCTGTTCGCGCCCTACCCCGTGTTCGCCAACCAGGCCCAATGGGACGCGATGCAGGCGGTCATCAGCGCCGCGCACGAGGTGATGGCGCTGCCTGCCTTCCAGTCCGAGGCGCTGGCCGCGAGTCCCTGGCCCGGACAGCACACGCTGAGCGCGATGATGGCCTTCGATTTCCATCCCGAGCCCGCGGGCGCCAAGCTGATCGAGATAAACACCAATGCCGGCGGCGCCTACCTTGCCGCGCTGCTCGGTGAAAGCCAGCGCAACTGCTGCGAGCTGATGGGCGAATTCCTCGCGATGCCCACCAGCGGCGCCGATGCGCCGGTGCGCTGGTTTGCCGATTTCCTCCACGAGTGGCGGCTTGCCCGCGGCGCCCTGCCGCTGGGGCGCGTGCTGATCGTCGACGACCAGCCGGAACAGCAGTTCCTCTACCCCGAGTTCCTGCTGTTTCGCGAGTTGTTCCGCCGCAACGGCGTGAGCTGCGACATCGCCGATGCATCCCGGCTCGAATATGACGGCGCTGCACTGCGCCTGGCGGGCGAGCCGGTCGATCTCGTCTACAACCGCAGCACGGACTTCGATCTGCGCGATGGCGCACACGCGGCACTCGCCGCGGCGTATCGCGCCGATGCCGTGGTGCTCACGCCCTCCCCGCACCACCACGCGCTGTATGCC
>JAGPES010000558.1 GCA_018057015.1 Pseudomonadales bacterium
CCGAGCATCGAGTTCGGCGTCGAGGACCAGTACCTCGGGCTCGAGCTGTACCACCTGATCATGGAAGACTTCCTGCGCCGCCTCGACGAGCAGCGGGTCAACCGCCCGCGCTGACTCCCTGTCACTTGTAGCCCGGCGCGAACACCCATTCCTCGTCGGTGTTGTCGATGCCGGGCAACTGCAGGCCGACGCGGTCGTGGTCGAGGCGGCTGACATCCGTGTCGACGAACAGCCAGCCATATTCGCCCTCTCGGAACAGCGTCAGATCGAGCTTCCGCAGGCCGGTTTTCCAGTCCACGCGCCACTGCAGGTTGCCGCCTTCCTCGGTACCGTGCCCGACGTCCTGCAGGTCGAAGCGCACCACGTCGGGCCCCCCCTGCAGGCGCAGGTTCACGCCGTGCCAGGGATGCAGCGTGCGCCCGACACCGGCGCCGGCGAGCGTGCTCTCCTGCAGCGCCTCCGGGCGGTCGCGCGTGTAGTCGAGCCTGGTGTACAGCTACCAGCCGTCGCGGCGCAGGAAATCCAGCGGGTAGCTGAGGTTGGCCTCGTCATCCGGGGTGCGATCGGGCTTCTTCCCGTAGTCGACGCTGCCCTCGAACTCGTGGCTACGTCGCCCGCGCCGCCACGTCGCGCGCCGCGCCGCTCACGGCACAATCCTCCAGTGCCCCCCGTCACCGAACTGCAGCCGGGCCGCCGTGGTGCTGTCGAGGGAGGCGATCGACTTCGTCTCGACCGTGATGTCGCCGATCAGCTGCGCATGCCACACGATGCTTCTGCTCTCGACGCGCTTCAGTTCGCCCGGGATCAGTGCGCCGTCGCGCAGGCGCAACTGCCCGGCGCCGCGACGGCTGCGCCATTGCGCCGGCGTCGTTGACAAGCCGCCGCAGCGCCTCCTAACGTGCCGCCATGTCCGAAGCCCGCCCTCGCACGACCACGTTCCCTGTTGCCGCCAGCCCGGGTTCCTGCGACGGATTGCTCCGCCGGGCGGAGGCGGGCGCGCGCCTCTGCGCCCTGTCCGCCGAGTTGAACGCGCACGAGGAACTGTGGCGTACGATCGCGTTTCGCGAGCCCGCGCTGCCCTGGGAAACGGCGTACCGCGGGCTGGCGACGGCGCTGCGAGCGCTTTCGCTGGAGACGGCCGACGCGCTGCATGCCGATCCGCGCGCGGCGGGGGACTGGCTGGCGCGCTGGTTGCCGGTGACGCGCTGGCGGGCGCTCGCCGCGGTCGGCGCCTGGCCACGCCACGCGCTGCGTCCGTGGCCGCGCGAATTCCAGCGCGATGTGCCGGGACGCAAGTGGGCGCAGATCGAGGCTTTCGCCGCCGCCGTGCGCGACGGCGGGCACGAGTGCATCGACTGGTGCGCGGGCAAGGGCCACCTGGCGCGTGCCGTGTCGCAGCAGTGGAACGGGCGCGTCGTGGCCGCGCTCGAACGCGACCACGCGCTGGTCGCCGCGGGCGCGCAGCTGGCGCGCCGCGCACGGCTGCCGGTCACGCCGCGCGTCTGCGACGTGGTGTCCGATGCGGTGATGCCGTGGCTCGGGGCGCCGCGACACGCGCTGGCGCTGCACGCCTGCGGCGCGCTGCACCTGCGGCTGTTGCGCGCCGGGGCCGCCGCGCGCTTGCCCGCGATCAGTTGCGCGCCGTGCTGCTATCACCTGGGCGCGCAAGCGGGGCAACTGGTCGTTTCGAGCGCGGCGCTGGTTCACGCCCCGCGCATGCGGCCCGAGGACCTGCGCACCGCGGTGCAGGAGACCGTGACCGCGCCGGCGCACGCGCGGCGCCACCGCCGCCAGGTGCAGCGCTGGCAGCTGGGCTTCGACCTGCTGCAGCGCGAGGCGCGCGGCGTCGACGCCTACCTGCCGCTGCCGCCGATAGACGCGGCGGCGCTTGCGGGCAGCTTTGCCGGCTGGTGTCGTGCGCTTGCTGAGCAGCGCCAGATCGCGCTGCCCGCGGCGCTGGATTTCGCGCGCTTCGAGCGTGCTGGCGCAGAACGCTTTCGCCTCGTCACCGCGCTCGATCTGGTGCGCCACCAGTTCCGGCGACCGCTCGAACTGTGGCTGGTCCTGGATCGCGCGCTGTACCTGGCGGAGCAGGGCTATCGCGTCGAGGTGGGCGAGTTCTGCGCGCGTGAGGTCAGCCCGCGCAACCTGCTGATCGACGCGCGCCTGTAGCCCCCCATTGCTGCCGACAGGTGCAATGTGGGTCGGCATTCATGCCGACAGGTGCAATGTGGGTCGGCATTCATGCCGACAGGTGCAATGTGGGTCGGCATTCATGCCGACAGGTGCCTGCCCGAGCGCTGACGTCGCCATGAATGGCGACCCACAAATGGCGACCCACAGGTGCCGCTCCGTTGCCCTACGCTGGACGGCGGGAGCGCCTGGGTGCGCGCGCCGGCGCGAGAAAGGTGCCGAGCGCCTCGAGCAGCCGTTGGCGTTCCTCGGGCGTCTCGCGCGTGTGGCGGAACACGTGGCTCGGGTGCTGCTGGCGGTCGAGCCAGAACTTGCCCGACACCTTGCCGGCCTCGGTCGCGGCGGCGAGCCACACAATGGTGTCGGCGCCTTCCTCGGGGCTGCGCAGCGCCGCGCGCGTGCTGCGGTAGAAGGTCGGCAGCGAGCTCTCGACGCCGGGCGTGTCGGCCCAGCCC
>JAGPES010000559.1 GCA_018057015.1 Pseudomonadales bacterium
CCCCAGCTGTTCACCGGCACCACGATGGCGCCCACGAGCGCCGCCGCGGTGAACGCCACCGACCACTCGGGGCAGTTGCGCATCGCGATCGCGACGCGATCCCCCTTGCCGATGCCGTGGTCACGCTGCAGCGACGCGGCCAGCGCATCGGCCTCGGCGAAGAAACGGTCGAAGCTGAGCCGCCGGCCCTCGTAGACGATGAAATCGGCGGCCCCGTGGGCGCGCGAAGCCTGCAGCACGTCGAGCAGCGTTGCCGGCGCATGCTTGTAGACGCGCACCCGGCGTCCCGCCACCTCGCGCTCCTCCAGTTCGAAGTACTGGCCGGGGGCGGTGATCTCGCGGATCTTTTCCTGGATGAGCTGCGGGCTGATCGTCATGCAATCCTCGTGGTACTGCGTAGCTTCAGGGGCAGCAATTGTACGCTGCCCGATCGCGAACGACGATTGCCACCCGGCCCGCCTCAGCCGGTGACGACGAATCCCGCGCCCGAAATGAGCGGCAGGTCGGCGTAGGTACGTATGCCGGCAGGCGCCGCGCAAACGGCCGGTATCGCATTGATCGCGGGCAGCGCGGTGGTGATCAGGTTCATCTGCATGCCCTCCTCGGCGCTGTGCGCGCGCTCGCCGACCGGCATGCTGTGCTTCAGCGTGAAGTCCACGTTGGGACGCCCCTTCACGCTGACCACGTAGCCCTGGTGCAGCGGGTAGTCCGGCTCGACGCGCTCGCCCATCTTCCAGCGGTAGCGCAGTTCCACCACGGAGCGGCCTTTCACGATGCCGTGCCAGCCCGCGTTGACGCCGGCCACGCAACCCTTGGCGATCCGCATGAAGCCGAAATCGCAGTCCTCGACCGCGGCCGAGAACTCCGCCCGGAACGCGATCTCGTCGAACTCGAGTTTAAGCACTTCACCGGCGAGATGGATGCCGTCGCAGAATACCGCCGAACCCTTGCGCAGCACGTCTTCCAGCCCCGGCGTGCCGATGGGCGCGCCGAAGCCGCAGCTCTCCCACGTCTCGCGGGAGGCATAGCCGGTGGCATCCACCGATTCCAGCAGCGAGATGTTCTCGATGCGGTCGCAGATACCCGCGGCCACCAGGCTGATCAGGCTGCTGAAACCGGGGTGGATGCCGCTGCCGAAGATCGAGCTGTTGCCACGACGGCAGGCGTCCAGGATACGGTTGCGCGCCGCCTCCCCCAGTGCGTGGCCGGTCACGAAGGCCGAGGTCGTGACAACGTTGATGCCGCGCTCCAGGATGCGGCAGAAATCGTCGGGGCTGGCCCACAGACCGTTGTAGCTGACGCAATCGGGCTTCAGCGCCAGCAGCGCGTCGACATCGCTGGTGGCGACGACGCCGATCGGGCCGATGCCCGCCAGCACGCCGACGTCCCTGCCCGCCTTGTCCGCGCCGCGCACGTGGCAGCCGACGAGCTCGAGGTACGGGTTGCTGTGGATCGCGATGACCGAGCGACGGCCCACGTTACCCAGAGACCACTGCACGACACGCAGTTTTTTCATGAGGTGACTCCGCAAAGAAGTTGTCCGGCTCCAGCCGGACCTGTGGGTCGGCATTCATGCCGACGCGTGCGTTCACGCCAGGCACACGTCGGAATGAATTCCGACCTACGTGGCGAACCACTGCCCACCGTTCACCGAGATCGCCTGCCCGGTGACCACGCGCGCGAGATCCGAGGCCAGGTAGAGCACGGTGCCGGCGCATTCGCGCGCGCTCGGCACATAGCGCAGCGGGAACTCGGCCTCGAGATAATCGCTGAAGCACTTCTCGAAGGACAGCCCCTTCTGCTCGGCGATGCCGGCGATCCAGGGACGGAAGTTCTCGCCGTCCACCGGCCCCAGGTGCACGCCGTTGCAGCGGATGCCGTCCTTGCCGTGCTCGATCGCGATGGAGCGCACCAGCGAGGCCATCGCGGCCTTGGATGCCGCGTACGACGCCAGGTACTCGGGCGGACGGTTGTTGGCCGCACCCGAGTTCACGAAGATCACGCGCCCGTCGCCGCGCTCGCGCATCGACGGCAGGCAGGCCTGGAACAGCGACAGCGCCCCGAACATGTTCACGTCCATCGCCGCGCGCCAGCGCGCGTGGTCGGCATCGCCCACCAGCCGCGCATCGCCGGTGTCATGACCGTTCTGCACCAGGATGTCAACGCCGCCGAAGCGATCGATCGCGGCCTTCACGATCGCCTCGCATGAGGCGCGGTCGGCGAGGTCGGTGCGCAGCGCCACGACCTCGGCACCGCTGGCGACGCATTCCTGCGCGACCTGCTGCACATACCCGATGTTGCGCGCCCCGATCGCGAGCCTGGCGCCGTTCTGTGCGAAGGCCAGCGCGATCTCCCGGCCCATTCCCGGGCCGATCCCGGTGATGACTGCAACCCTGTCCTTGATGAGCATGAACGTTTCCTCGCTCAGGCGTTGAACGCGTTCACCGCGCGGATCATCGGCAGGTCGAGCTGCGTGACCACCCCGGGAGCGGCCGCCACCACCAGCGGCGCGGTGTTCATGCAGTTCATCGCCGTGCACAACAGCCCGAGCTTCGCGGAGTCGTGGCCGTCGGGCGACCCGCAGGTGAATGTCAGCTTGAGATCGGGCTCGCCCTGGATGATCACGTGATAGGCCCAGCGCTCCT
>JAGPES010000560.1 GCA_018057015.1 Pseudomonadales bacterium
GTGCATGGACTGCGGCTCGGCGCTGGCCGAGGCCGAGGTCGAGTACAACGAGAAGACCTCGCCCGCGGTGGACGTGCGCTTTCGTGCCCTCGACCCGGCGGCGATGGGGCGCGCCTTCGGCGTGGAGCTCGAGGCCGGCGCGCGCGTCTCGGTCCCGATCTGGACCACCACGCCGTGGACGCTGCCGGCAAACCTCGCGGTGGCGCTGCACCCGCAGCTGCCCTACGTGCTGGTGCGCGCGGGCGAGAGCGAGGGCGCCGAATACCTGGTGCTGGCCGAGGCGCTGGCGCGCCAGGCGCTGGCGCGCTACGGCATCGAGCGCTACGAGATCCTCGGCGAATGCGCCGGCGCCGCCCTTGACAGGCAGGCGCTGCAGCATCCCTTCCTCGATCGCACCGTGCCCGTGATTCTCGGGCAGCACGTCACCACGGAGGCCGGCACCGGCGCGGTGCACACGGCGCCGGGTCACGGCCTGGACGACTACCTGGTCGGGCAGGCCTGCGGGCTCGGCGTGCTGAACCCGGTGGACGGGCAGGGCGTGTTCGTCGAGGGCACCCCGTACGTGGCCGGCCAGTACGTGTTCAAGGCCAACGCGGTCATCGTCGAACTGCTGCGCGAGAAAGGCGCGCTGCTGCACGACGTGGCCTACCAGCACAGCTATCCGCACTGCTGGCGGCACAAGTCGCCGGTGATCTTTCGCGCCACGCCGCAGTGGTTCGTGAGCATGCAGCGCAATGGCCTGCTGGATACCGCGCGCCGGGCGATCGACGAGGTGCAGTTCGTGCCCGCATGGGGCAAGGCGCGCATCGAGGGCATGCTCGAGAACCGCCCCGACTGGTGCATCTCGCGCCAGCGCACCTGGGGCGTGCCGATCGCACTGTTCGTGCACAAGCAGACCGGTGAACCGCACCCGCGCACCGCGGAGCTGATCGAGCAGGCGGCGCAGCGCATCGAGCAGGCCGGCATCGACGCGTGGTTCGCGATCGATTCCGCCGAGCTTCTCGGCGAGGACGCCGCGCACTACGACAAGGTGACGGACACCCTGGACGTGTGGTTCGACTCGGGCGTGACGCACGCCTGCGTGCTTACGCGCCGCCCGGAACTGCAGTTTCCGGCCGACCTGTACCTGGAAGGTTCGGACCAGCACCGCGGCTGGTTCCAGTCGTCCCTGCTCACCGCGAGCGGCATCCACGGCCGCGCGCCGTACAAGGGCGTGTTGACGCATGGCTTCACCGTCGACAGCGCCGGGCACAAGATGTCCAAATCGCGCGGCAACGTGGTCGCGCCGCAACAGGTGATGAAGACGCTGGGCGCCGACATCCTGCGCCTCTGGGTTGCCGCCACCGATTACCGCGCCGAGATGGCGGTATCCGACGAGATCTTCAAGCGCACCGCGGATTCGTACCGCCGTATCCGCAACACCGCGCGCTTCCTGCTCTCGAACCTCACGGGTTTCGATCCGGCCGCGCACATGCTCGCCGGCAGGGACATGCTGGCGCTGGACCGCTGGGTGGTGGATCGCGCCGCACAGCTGCAGCGCGAGATCGTCGAGGCCTACAACTCCTACCAGTTCCACCTGATCTACCAGAAGCTGCACAATTTCTGCGTCACGGATCTGGGCGGCTTCTACCTCGACGTGATCAAGGACCGCCAGTACACCACGCGCGCCGACAGCGTGGCGCGCCGCTCGGCGCAGACCGCGCTGTACCACGTGCTGGAGGCGATGGTGCGCTGGATCGCGCCGATCCTGAGCTTCACCGCCGACGAGATCTGGCGCTGCATGCCGGGCGACCGGACGGCATCGGTGTTCACGGCGCAGTGGTACGACGCGCTCGACGAAATGCCCGCGGATGCGGCGCTGGGGCGCGACTTCTGGCAGCTGCTGATGCAGGTGAAGGGCGAGGTGAACCGCGAGCTCGAACGCCAGCGCAACGAGGGCGCGGTGGGCGGTTCGCTGGCGGCGCAGGTGACCGTCTACTGCAACCCGGCGCTGGCCGGCATGCTGGCACGCCTGGGCGAGGAACTGCGCTTCGTGTTCATCACCTCCGGCGCGACGGTGGCGCCCGAGGCGCAGGCGCCGGCCGCGGCCGCTGCGACCGAGATTCCCGGGCTGAAGGTGCTGGTGAGCGCCTCGGCCGCGCCGAAGTGCGTGCGCTGCTGGCACCAGCGCGAGGACGTTGGCAGTCACGCCGCGCACCCCGAGCTGTGCGGGCGCTGCGTCGAGAACGTCGATGGCCCGGGCGAGACGCGCCGTTATGCATAGCGCCGTTGTCCCCACTGTAGGAACGGGCCATGCCCGCGACCGAAATGTCGCACCCAGGGGGTGCTCCCACAGCAGCAATGCCCCGGCTGCAGGAGCAGGCCATGCCCGCGACCGGTCGCGCGCATGGCGCGCTCCTGCGACGGGCCCGGCACCTGTGGGTCCGAATTTATTCGGACACCCTACGCTGGCCTGGGCTGCAACCCACCAATGTCAGGCTAAAGCCCGACCCACAGGTGCTTGCTCATGACCGCGCGCTACTGGTACCTGCTGAGCCTCGCCGTGATCGTGCTCGACCACATGACAAAGTTCATGGCGACCTGGAAGCTGGAATACGGCGTGCTGGTGCCGCTGCTGCCGGTGCTGGATCTCACGCTGCTGC
>JAGPES010000561.1 GCA_018057015.1 Pseudomonadales bacterium
CGCTCGCGCTGCGCTGCCGGCAGCTGCGCGAGCGCGGCGTGCGGATCATCGCGCTGGTCGGCATCGGCGGCACCACCGAAACCGGAAACGTCGACCCGCTGGCGGCGATGGCAGCGATCGCGCGCGAACACGGGGCGCACTTCCACGTCGACGCGGCGTGGGGCGGCCCCACCCTGTTCTCCGCGCGCTGGCGCCACCTGCTCGCCGGCATCGAGCTCGCGGACTCGGTCACGCTGGATGCGCACAAGCAGCTCTACGTGCCGATGGGCGCCGGCATGGCACTGTTTCGCGACCCCGCCGCCGTGCGCGCCATCGAGCACCACGCGCGCTACATCATCCGCGAGGGCTCGCGCGACCTCGGCAGCAAGACCCTGGAAGGTTCGCGCCCGGGCATGGCGATGCTGGTGCACTCGGGCCTGCGCATCCTCGGACGGCGCGGTTACGAGTTGCTGATCGACGGCGGCATCGACCAGGCGCGCTGGTTCGCCGACGAGATCCGCCGCTCGCCCGACTTCGAGCTCACCAGCGCGCCGGAGCTGAACATCCTCACCTACCGCCACGTTCCCGCTGCCGCGCGCCAGGCCCTGTCGGGCGCGGATGCCGGCACGGCCGCGTGCATCAACGAGTTGCTGAACGGCATCACGCGCGACATCCAGCGCCTGCAGCGCGATGCCGGCAGGTCCTTCGTCTCGCGCACCCAACTGCGGCTCGCGCGCTATGGCGCGCAGGCGATCGACGTGTTCCGGGTGGTGCTCGCCAATCCGCTCACCGATCGGCGGGTGCTGCACGACATGCTCGCCGAGCAACACGCGATCGCGGCCTCGCCGGCGCTGGCGGCGCAGCGCGCGGAGCTCGGCGCCGTGCTTGCACCGTCCGCGTCGGTCTAGAATCAGGCGGGTACCCACACCGCACCGGGAGACAATCATGGGCGTATTGATGATGATCGTGCTGGCAGTCCTGCTGGTGGTCGCAGCCTGGGCGGTGATGCTCTACAACGGCCTGGTGCAGCTCAAGCACAACGTCGCGCGCGCCTGGTCGAACATCGACGTGCTGCTCAAGCAGCGCCACGACGAGCTGCCGAAGCTGGTCGAGACCTGCAAGCAGTACATGCAGTTCGAGCAGGAGACGCTCACCCGCGTGATGGAGGCGCGGGCGCGGGTCGCGACCGCACGCGAATCCGGCAGCATGGGCTCGCTGGGCCAGGCCGAGGGTGGCCTGCGCGCGACGCTGGGCCAGCTGTTCGCGGTGGCCGAAGCCTACCCGGACCTGAAGTCCAACCAGACCTTCCAGCAACTGCAGACACGCATCTCGGCCCTGGAGAACGCCATCGCCGACCGGCGCGAGTTCTACAACGAGTCGGTCAACGTCAACAACGTGCGCATCGAGCAGTTCCCGGCTTCGCTGCTCGCGGGCTTCTTCGGCTTCAATCCGGCGGAGCTGCTCGAATTCGCGACCGCCGAGACCGCCGACGTCGACCTCGGCACGCTGTTCGGATCCTGAGCGCCGGCGCGCGCGCATGAGCCCCGGGGGAACGCGGCTGCACGGACCGGCGTGGCTCTCGGGCGGACTGCATCTCTTCATTCTCGCCGGCGCCGCGCAATCCGAACGCCCCGGGGCCTGGCCCTGGGCGCTGTTCGCGATGGCCGCGGTGAGCCTTTTCGCGTGGATGGCGAACTACCGCCGCTACCGCCAGATCCACGACCTGCCGACCTCGCGCGTCGCCTCGGCCGCGCAGGGCTACGTCGAGCTGCTCGGCCGCTGCGAGGCGTTGCCGCAGGCGCCACTGGCCAGCCCGCTGAGCGCCACCGCCTGCTGCTGGCACGCCTGGCGCATCCGCCGCAAGAACAGCCGCGGCGAATGGGAGACCGTGGATTCGGGGCGCAGCGTCGCGCCCTTCCTGCTCGTGGACGACAGCGGCCGCTGCCTCGTGATGCCAGAGGGTGCCGAGGTGTTGTCAGGGCACACGAGCACCTGGCGCGAGGGCGAGCGCGAACTCACCGAGTGGCTGCTGCTCCCGCATACCCCGCTCTACGCCATTGGCGCATTCGCCACCACCGGCGCCGGCACCGTGACGGCGCGCGAGGAGCGCCGCGCGATGGCCGATCTGCTGGCCAGGTGGAAACGCAGGCCCGCGCTGCTGCACGCGCGCTTCGATGTCGACCGCGACGGCGAGATCAGCCTGCGCGAATGGGAGCTCGCACGGCTCGCGGCGCGCCGTGAAGTGCACCGCGCCCGCGCCGCTGCCCCGGCGCCAGAGGAGCTGCACACGGTGCAGCGCCCGCGCGACGGGCGGCTGTTCCTGCTCGCCAACGAACTGCCCGAGCGCATCGGGCTGCGGTATCTCTGGTGGAGCCGGGCACATCTCGCGCTCTTCTTCGTGCTGGGCGGCGCGGGATCGTGGCTGCTGCGACTGCCGGCGGGTAGCTGAGCCGAAAGCGCCCGGCCCCGCGGTTCAATGAGGCGCGAGCCGGTATTCGCGGGGAGCCCGGGCGGTCCAGCGCCGGAACGCCCGGTTGAAGTTGCTGACGTCGGAAAATCCGAGCATGAACGCGATCTCGGTGATCGAGAGCCTCGTCTGCTCCACGTAACCGAGGGCCAGCTGGTGGCGGGTGTCGTCCAGCACCTCCAGGAACGACACTCC
>JAGPES010000562.1 GCA_018057015.1 Pseudomonadales bacterium
TCGTCCATCAGGATCACCATGCGCCCCTGGCGGATGTCCTCGATGATGTCCTGGGTGGCGCTGATGGGCATGGCGGTTCCGCGGTGCTTGGGGGGGCGAGGGCGGTATCTTAGGGACTATGGCCGGCGCGCACCAGCCGAGCGGGCGGGCCTGCCGCGCGTCGGCGCCGCGTTACGCCGGACGCGTCCTCATTCCCCGCCGGCCTCCACCGCCAGCCCCTGTGCGCGCCAGCGCAGCATGCCGCCGGCGAGGTTCGCGACGCGAAAACCGGCCTCGTCGAGGATCTGCGTCGCGCGCGCAGAACGCGCCCCCGAGCGGCACACGGCGACCACGGGGCGATCGCGCGGCACGTTGTCGAGCTTCGCGCGCAGCTCGCCCAGCGGCAGCAGCAGCGCGCCGGCGATGTGTCCGAGCACGCTGTCGAACTCGCCGGGCTCGCGCACGTCCAGCACCAGCACCTGGTCGCGGTGCTCCTCCACCCAGTGCGGATCGATCTCGCGCAGCCCCGCATAGGTGTAGCGCAGCGGCGCCCAGTCCTGCCCGCCCTGCGCCGGCACGTCCGTCGCGGGCTTGCCGCAGAGCTTGTTTGCGGGCACGGCCCGGTCCATCAGCTTCGGATGCGCCAGCCCGAGGTTGGCCATGTAGCCGACGAAATCCTCCTCGCGGATCGCGCCGCCCAGGCGCGGATTGAAGCGCCGCTCCTCGCCGACCGACGAGGCGGTGGATCCGCCGTAGTCGTGCCCGGGGTAGACGGTGCACTCCCCGGGCAGGGTGAAGATCTGCTCGTGGATCGAGCGGTAGAGCTGGCGGGCGCTGCCCTCCTGGAAATCGGTGCGCCCGCAGCCGCGGATGAGCAGCGCGTCGCCCGTGAACACCATGCCGTGGTCGTCGAGCACGTAGCTCATGCAGCCGTTGGTGTGTCCCGGGGTGGCGCGCGCCTCGAGGCTGCGCCCGCCGAAATGGACCATGTCGCCGTGGCGCAACTCGCGGTCGGCCCCGGTCGCGCCGCCGGCCGCCGCGAGCACGATGCGCGAGCCCAGCGCCTTGCGCAGCAGCCAGGCGCCGGTCACGTGGTCGGCGTGCACGTGCGTCTCCAGCGTGCACAGCAGCGTCAGCCCGAGTTCGCCGATCAGCGCCACCTCGCGCGGCACCTGCTCGAACACCGGGTCGATCAGCACCGCCTCGCGCGTCGCGGGATCCGCGAGCAGGTAGCTGTAGGTCGATGACTGCTGGTCGAAGAGTTGCCGCAACAGGATCATGGTGTGCGCTCCGGGGGTTCGGGGGCAGCTGGCGCGCAGGGCCGCGGTGCCGGCGGGCTCGTGGGTGCGCGCATGTGCCGCTTCAGGACGAATCGGCTCATCCGATCACGACCAGGCGGTGCGCGAGCCGCCAGCCGGCCGCGGTGCGCCTGAGCGTGTCGAGGTAGCGGCCCACGGAAACGACGCCGATTGCGCCCTCGTCGGTGCGCAGTACCTGCAGGTAGGCGGAGGATTTCGCCGTGTCGCCATCTCCCTCGACCACGACGTTGTTGATAACATGCCGCGCCGAGGAGAAGCCGGCGCGGCTCTGGGTGAAGAATGCGATGAGGTTGTCGATGCCCTGGCAGCTGATGTCCATTGCCGGCACCTCGAAAACGGCATCGGGCATGTAGATCTCGCGCATCGATTCGGGCGGGTTGTAGTCGGCGTTGTAGCAAGCGCGTCGCAGCAGGTCCTCGATCGCGAACTTGTCCTGCATGTCCAGTGCCATGATCAACCTCCGGTGTGTGCTGCTGTTGTTGCGGAGCCCGGATTGTAGGGTAATTTCCATGCGAACAGGCGTCGATACGCATCCCGCCGCGCGCGCCGCCGGCCGTGCCGGCGGCGCGCTGCTGTCACTGGCCCTCGCGGTGCTGCTGATCGGCGGCGCGGGCTGGTGCGCGCGCGCAACGGCGGGCGACGTCGAGGAGGCGCGCGCCGCCGCGGCGGTGGTGCCGGGCCTGCCGGACTGGTCCGTGACCTTCGATGCGAAACGCGATCCGGCCGCGGATCTCGGGACCGCGCTCGCCGCCGCCAGACAGCACCACCGCCGCGTGCTGGTCATGGTCGGCGGGGACTGGTGCGTGTGGTGCTTCCTGCTGGATCGCCATTTTCGCGAGGACCCGGAGGCGGCGCGGCTGTTCTACGAGGGCTTCGAGGTGCTGCGGGTCTACTACGGCGACGACAACCCCAACAAGGCATTCCTTGCCGGTTTTCCCGACTTCGAGATGTTTCCGCATTTCTTCGTGGTGGAAACCGACGGCCGCGTGCTCGCCTCGGTGACCGCCGACGTGCTGATCGCGGACGCGAAGTACCAGACCGCGCTGATCCGCACGTTCGCAAAGCACTGGCAGATGTAGGTCGCCACCTGTGGGTCGCCACCTGTGGGTCGCCACCTGTGGGTCGCCACCTGTGGGTCGCCATTCATGGCGACGACAGCGGTCGGGCAGGCGCCTGTCGGCATGAATGCCGACCCACAGGGCAGGCACATGTCGGCACCTGATTAGCAATGAACCTCAGCCAGCCTCACCTGGTGATGCTCCCCACTGCGCATGCTGTGCCGGTATCCAATCCGGAGGGGTTCACCATGGCCATGAATCGCATCCAGTTCCAGCCGGGG
>JAGPES010000563.1 GCA_018057015.1 Pseudomonadales bacterium
CCACCAGTTCGGCAACCGAACCGACCTTGATGCCCGCCTTGCGCTCGGGCGGCGGCTCGACCTTCAGCACCCGCATGCGCGGCGACACGTCGACACCCAGATCGGCGGGCGTCAGCGTGTCCAGCTGCTTCTTCTTCGCCTTCATGATGTTCGGCAGCGACGCATAGCGCGGCTCGTTGAGGCGCAGGTCCGTCGTCACCACGGCGGGAAGCGCCAGTTCGATCGTCTGCAGCCCACCATCGATCTCGCGGGTTACGCGCGCCTTGCCGTTCTCGATCACCAGCTCGGAGGCGAAGGAGCCCTGGGACATGCCAGCCAGCGCGGCAAGCATCTGCCCCGTCTGGTTGTTGTCGCCGTCGATCGACTGCTTGCCGACGATGACGAGCTCGACACCTTCCCTGACAACGATCGCCTTCAACAGCTTCGCTACCGCCAGCGGCTGCAGTTCCTCCGCGGTCTCGACCAGGATGCCGCGATCGGCGCCCAGGGCCAGCGCGGTACGGATCTGCTCCTGACACGCCTTGTCACCCAGCGAAACGGCGATCACCTCGGTGGCGACACCCTTTTCCCTGAGGCGCACGGCTTCTTCCACCGCGATCTCGCAGAAAGGATTGATCGACATCTTCACGTTGTTGAGATCGACGCCCGATCCGTCGCCCTTGGCGCGGACCTTGACGTTGTAATCCACTACGCGTTTTACCGCTACGAGAACTTTCATGGACTCTCCGGTTGGGTCGGGAAAGGTTGGTGGGAGACCTGGCTGGCTGGGGAGCGCTGCCGGCCGACTGCGAAGCCGCCGTATTTTCCGGACATGCGAGGGGCAGGTCAATAGCAGGAGCGATATTCGGGGCGGTGCAAACGCGCTCGCGCCGCTCGCCGCCACGGCCCCCTGCGAACCGCGGCACGACACGCTTTCCTTTTGCAATCCTCGCGCGCGTCGTGTATCGTCGCCGCGCACTTGCAAGTCTTTGTAGTCCATACGTTTTTTGGAGCAGCGCCGTGACTAGAGAATCCATGGAGTACGACGTCGTCATCGTCGGTGCCGGCCCTGCCGGCCTGTCGGCCGCCTGCCGGCTACGCCAGCTCTCCAGCGACATCAGCGTCTGCGTGGTCGAGAAGGGATCCGAGGTCGGGGCGCACATCCTCTCCGGCGCGGTATTCGAACCCACGGCGCTGAACGAACTGTTCCCGGACTGGAAGGGGCTCGGCGCGCCGCTCGACACACCGGTGACAGAAGACGAGATCTACGTGCTGCGCAACGCGAGCGCGGGCATGCGGGTGCCGGGAATGCTGGTACCGAAGACGATGCACAACGAGGGCAACTACATCATCAGCCTCGGCAATCTCTGCCGCTGGCTCGGCCAGCAGGCGGAAAATCTCGGCGTGGAAATCTACCCCGGCTTCGCCGCGGCGGAAATCCTGTTCCACGAGGACGGCCGCGTGAAGGGCATCGCCACCGGCGACGCCGGCATCTCGGCTTCCGGCGAGCACAAGGACAGCTACACGCCCGGCATGGAACTGCACGCGAAGTACACGCTGTTCGCCGAAGGCTGCCGCGGCCACCTCGGCAAGCAGTTGCTCAAGCGCTTCGGCCTCGACGTGGGTCGCGGTACGCAGCACTACGGCATCGGCATCAAGGAACTGTGGGAAATAGATCCCGGCAAGCACCGCCGGGGACTGGTGATACACAGCGCCGGCTGGCCGCTGGAGGAGAGCGGCGCGCACGGTGGTGGATTCCTCTACCACCTCGAGAACAACCAGGTCGCGCTTGGCGTGATCACCGATCTCGGCTACAGCAACCCCTTCATCAGTCCTTTCGAGGAATTCCAGCGCTACAAGCAGCACCCGCTGATCCGCCGCTTCCTCGAGGGTGGCAAGCGCCTGAGCTACGGCGCGCGCGCCATCACCAAGGGCGGACCGCAGGCGCTGCCCAGGATGAGCTTCCCGGGCGGCCTGCTGATCGGCTGCGACGCGGGAACGCTGAACTTCGCCAAGATCAAGGGTTCGCACACCGCGATGAAGAGCGGGATGCTCGCCGCGGAGGCAGTGCATGCCGCCGTCGCGACTCGCGGCCAGGAGGGGGAGGAAATCACCGGCTTCACCGACGCCTTCATGGACTCGTGGGCCGGCCGTGAATTGCAGCTGCAGCGCAACTTCGGCCCCGCGCAGCACAAGTTCGGCAACATCCTGGGCTCGGCCTACGCCTTCGTGGACATCAACATCTTCAATGGCAAGCTGCCGTGGACCTTCCGCGACGACCACGCCGACCACGAGCAGCTCAAACCGGCCGCGCAGAGCCGGCGCATCGACTACCCGAAACCGGACGGTGTGATCAGCTTCGACCGGCTGTCCTCGGTGTTCCTGTCCAACACGAACCACGAGGAAGACCAGCCCTGCCACCTCACGCTGCGCGACCCGGACGTGCCGATCCGCCACAACCTGGCGCTCTACGACGAACCCGCCCAGCGCTACTGCCCTGCCGGCGTGTACGAGATCGTGGACAGCGCCGACGGCGGCAAGCGCCTGCAGATCAACGCGCAGAACTGCGTGCACTGCAAGACGTGCGACATCAAGGACCCCACGCAGAACATCGTCTGGGTCACGCCCGAAGGCGCCGGCGGCCCCAACTACCCGAA
>JAGPES010000067.1 GCA_018057015.1 Pseudomonadales bacterium
CCGTGGAAGCCTACGTGCTGGTGCTGCGCGCCATCGACAACCTGAAGTCGAGCCGCGCCGCCGAGGCCGCCTTCCAGCGCCAGCTGGAACAGACGCAGCAGCGCTTCGACGTCGGGCTGATCGCGATCACCGATGTGCACGAGGCGCGCGCCGCCAACGACCTCGCGGTGGTCGAACGTCTGACCGACGAGGGCAACCTCGGCGTGGCCTACGAGGCGCTGGCCGTGCTGACCGGCCAGGAGCACGCGAACCTGTGGCTGCTGAGCGAGGAGTTCCCGGTAGTCGACCCGCAGCCCGCCACCGCCGAGAGCTGGGTGGAGCTCGCGATGGAAGGCAACCTGAGCCTGAAGGTGGCCAATTACGCCGCCGAGGCTGCGATGCAGCGCTCGCAGGCGAGCCGCGCGCAGCACCTGCCCAAGCTCAGCGGCCAGCTCACCCTGATGGACACGTCCAGCGACGGCGACAACGTGGACAACAACTTCCGTGATCTGGAAGGCAACCGCGTCAACCAGAGATATCCTGCCTCGGTCGACGTGGACGGCAACAGCTTCATGCTGACACTGAGCATGCCGCTCTACGCCGGCGGCGGCATCAGTTCGCAGCGCCGCCAGTCCTACGAGAACTACATCACGGCGCGCGAGACGCACACCAGCATCATGCGCGACACGATCCAGTTCACGCGCTCGCTGCATCTGTTCGTCACCACCGACGTGCAGCGGGTCAAGGCGCGCAAGCAGGCGATCGTCTCGGCGCAGAGCGCGCTGGATGCCACCACCGCGGGCTACGAGGTCGGCACGCGCAACGTGGTCGACGTGCTGAACGCGCAGCAGGTGCTCTTCACCGCGATCCGCGACTACGCCAACACCCGCTACGACTACGTCGTGAGGCTGCTGCGCCTGCGCAAGCAGGCCGGCATGCTGAGCCCCGAGGACGTGGTGGCGCTGAACAAGTGGCTGGTCGAACCGAAACCCGCCACGGCAACCGCTCCCCGGATCTGAGCGTTAGCGCGTGCCCGGCGGTTCGAACAGTTTCGCGATTTTCGCCTGCAACGTCTGCGGCGTGAACGGCTTGACGACGTAGTCGTTCACGCCGGCGTTCACCGCCTCGACGATCTGCTCGCGCGTGGCTTGCGCGCTCACCATCAGGATCGGGATGGGATGCAGCCGGGGGTCGGCGCGCACCGCCCTGACCAGGTCGATGCCATCCATCTGCGGCATGTGCCAGTCGGTGACCAGCAGACCGAAGCTGCCCTGCCGCAGCATGGCCAGCGCGGTGCTGCCGTCATCGGCCAGCGTGATGTCGCGAAAGCCCATGTCGTGCAGCAGCTGCCTGACGATGCGCCGCATGCTCTCGAAGTCATCGACCACCAGGACCCTGGTGTCGCGGGGAATGCTCATCGCCTGGCTGTCTCGTGCGGTCCGCGGCGCTGGCGCGGTCGGGGCAAGCATACGCGATCGGCTCGCCGCGGCGCAGCGCGGATTTGCCAGCCGCACGCCGGCGCGGTTAAGGTGCCGCCCGCCCCGTCACCACAGCCACCGGTACCGCACAGATGGACATCGAACTCCCCCTCGACATCGACAGCGTCAAGGGCTTCCTCAGCCCGGCCGAAGGCGCCGCGCTCTACCGCGCCGCGCTCGGGTGCGCGCCGCTCGGCCCCTGCCTCGAGATCGGCAGCTACTGCGGCAAGTCCACGGTGTACCTGGGCGCCGCCTGCCAGCGCGCCGGCGGCGTGCTGTTCGCGGTGGATCACCACCGCGGCTCCGAGGAGCACCAGCGCGGCGAGGAGTACCACGACCCGGCGCTCTACGACGGCACCGCGCAACTGATGGACAGCTTCCGCGAGTTCCGCACCACGATGCGCCGCGCCGGGCTGGAAGACACGGTGGTGCCGGTGGTGGCGCCGACGCGGGTCGCCGCGCGCGCCTGGCAGACGCCGCTCGCGCTGGTGTTCATCGACGGCGGGCACAGCCTGGAGGCGGCGATGACGGATTACCGCAGCTGGAGCGGCCACCTGGTTCCCGGCGGCCTGCTCGCGATCCACGACATCTTCCCGGACCCCGCCGACGGCGGCCAGGCGCCGTACACGATCTACCGGCTGGCGCTGGCCTCAGGGCTGTACGAAGAACTGCCGCGCGTTGAGACGCTTGGCCTCCTGCGGCGAGTCTATTAGCCGCACCTCGGTCAGCAGGCGGCTCGCGGCGGTGTGCCCGGTCAGCGCATCGGCCGCGAGGAGGATCGCACCGGCGGTCCAGGTCGGCTTTTCCTCGGGCCACATGATGTTCTCGACCCATTGATAGCCGGTCCAGTAGGCGCCGTCATGGTCGCGCCACTGGTGCAGCCAGCTGAACAGTTTCGCCGCGCGCGCGTGGTCGCCCGCACCGAGCAGCGCCATCGTGAGCTCGCAGGATTCGGCCACCGTCACCCAGGGCTCGTCGGAGACGCAGCGACAGCCCATGCCCTCCTTCACGAAGGTGTCCCAGCGCCCCGCCAGTCGCGCCTTGGCCTGCGCACGCCCGAGCACGCCGCCGAGCACCGGGTAGAACCAGTCCATCGAGAAGCGCGCCTTGCTCTCCCAGGTACGGTCGAAGCGGTCGGGGCGATGGCGCAGCGCCTCGCCCAGGCGCCAGCGCGCCTCGACCCAGCGCGGGCAGGGCCGGTACAGCGTGTGCGCGATGTTGATCGCGCACTCCAGGCTCTTGTGGATCGAGCTGCAGCCGGTGACCAGCGCGTCGTCCATGGTGTTTCCCCCGGCATCGACGGCCCAGCACACCTCGCCGTGAACGCTCTGCTGCGACAGCACGAACTCGATGGCGCGCTCCATCGTTGGCCACAACTCCTCGAGCAGGTCGCGGTCGCCGCTGACGAGGTGGTGGTGCCACAGGCCGGTGGCGATGTAGGCGACGAAATTGGTTTCGCGCCGCCCGCGCTCCAGTACCTCGCCGTCCCTGTAGCTGGCCCACCACGAGCCGTCGGGCAGCTGGGTGCGGGCGAGCCAGCGGTAGGCGCGGGCAGCGGCGTCGAACTCGCCCGCGATGACGAGGCCCATCGCGGCCTCGACGTGGTCCCACGGGTCGGCGTGGCCGTTGGCAAACCAGGGAATGCAGCCGTCGGCCTGCTGTGTCGCGAGGATGAAATCCACGCTGGGGCGCAGGAACTCGGCCGGATACAGGCCCTTGCTGAGATAGAGTTCGCTCATGGGACAGGGGCCTTGTGGAAATACATCACCACGCTCTTGCCCAGCACCGGGTTGAGCAGCGACTCCAGCCAGCGCGTGAGGCGCGGGCGCTGCATCAGGTCCCACACCAGCAGCCGGTGGTAGAGCGCGACCAGCCGCGATTCGTGCTGGCGCTCCCACAGCAGGCACTTGAGCCACCAGAACGGCGCGTGCAGGGCATGTGCCCAGTGCCGGCGGTAGCGGCGGAATCCGAGTGCCTCGATGTCGCGGTTCAGCCGCGCGGCGCGGAAGATCCGGATGTGCCCGCCCTCGTTGGCGTGGTAGGCGTCGCTGAGCGCCCAGCAGATGCGCTCGGGCCAGTAGCGCGGCACGCTGGCGACCAGGGCGCCGCCGGGCTTCAGCACGCGCCGGATCTCGGCCAGCACCGCGCGGTAGGGGCCGATGTGCTCCAGCACCTCGGAGCAGATCACCACGTCGAAGCAGTGGTCCGCGAACGGCAGCCGCAGCGCGTTGCCGACGCCGAAAGCCAGGCTGCCATGCGCGCTGGCGGGGCGTTGGGTCGCAAACGGCAGCGCCCTGGCGGCGGCCGTCGCCACGTCCTGGACGCTGAGGTCGATGCCGACACAGTGCACCTCGGCGCGGAGCCACGCAGCGATCGCGTGGCGACCCTCGCCACAACCGAGATCCAGCACGCGGTCGCCGCGCCGGATCGGCACGTAATCAAGATTGACGGTTTCCATCGCCTGCCAGGACCTGCTCGTAATAACGCGTCATCTGCCGCGCGGCGCGGCGCCAGCAGAAGAGCTCCAGCATCCGCGCCCGTGCGCGCTGCCCCAGCTCGGTGCGTCGCGCCGGGTCGGCCAGCAGCGCCGCGATCGCGCCGGCGAGCGCCGTGACGTCGCCGGCCGGCACCAGCACACCGGCATCCCCCACCACCTCGGGCAGCGCGCCGCCGTCGGAAGAGACCACCGGGGCGCCGCAGGCCATCGCTTCCGAGGCCGGCAGGCCGAAGCCCTCGTACAGCGAGGGCACCACGACCAGCGTGGCCTCGCGGTAGTGGCGCACCAGCTCCTCGGTGCTGATCCCGCTGACGAAATCCAGGTGCGCGCCGAGGCCGAGCCGCGCGACCAGCTTCCCGGTGTCACCGCCCGGGCGCGGCTTGCCCACCACCAGCAGCCGCAGGCCCGGATGCGCCGGCAGCAGCACGGCGAAGGCGTTCAGCAGCACCGCCAGGCCCTTGAGCGGCTGGTCGGCCGAGGCGGTCGCCATCAGCTGCAGCGGCTTGCGCGGCACGTCCGCATCGGGCGCGAACACCCCGGTGTCGACGCCGTTGTGCACCACCGTCAGGCGCTCCCCGGACAGGCCGAAATCGCGCGCGATATCGCCGCGCGAGCACTCCGACACCGTCACCACGTGGCGCAGCCCGCGCGCCACGCGCTTCTGCATGCCGAGAAAGGAGTGCCAGCGGCGCGTCAGCAGCCTCGGCCACCACCAGCGGCAGGCGGCGAGCGCCAGGCGCAGGTCGCTGGTGATCGGGTGATGGATCGTGGTGACCAGCGGCACGCCCTCGCGCTGCAGCGCGAGCATGCCGTAACTGAGGCTCTGGTTGTCGTGGACGATGTCGTAGGCGTCGCGGTGCTCGCGCAGGAAACGCAGCGCGCGCCTCCCGAAGGCCTGCGGCTCGGCGAAACCGCCGGTGAGCTTGCTCAGCCACTCGATGATGTTGCTGAGCGAGCGCAGGTGGCGCGGGCGCAGCGACAGCAGGCCGGTCTCGTAGAGGTTCATGCTCGGCATCTCGATCAGGCGCACGCCCGGATCGAGATGCGGATACGGCGGGCCCGAAATCACGTCCACCCGGTGCCCGAGCTCGAGCAGCGCCTTGCTGAGGTAGCGCAGGTACACGCCCTGCCCGCCCCCGTAAGGGTGGCTGCGGTAGCCCAGCAGGCAGATGCGCAGCGGCCGCACAGGCTCCAGGTCCTGCAGGGTCAGGGCTTCCGGGTAACGGTCGAGGGGCAACCGTGCCGGGTTCAGGGCTTCCATCAAGAACCTCTCGCGGACACCGTGTCGAACGCGCGGACCAGGAGCCTGCGCACAAAGGCGCAAAGTCTACTGAGCGCCCCCCGGAAAATCCATGCCGCGGGACTTTGCTGGAGGAATCGTAATCGTCCTCCGTCTATACTCCCCTCCTTGCTCCGCGCGGGAAGGATCCGGCTCCATGCAACAGACGAATTACCGCGGCATCGTGCTCGCGGGCGGCAGCGGCACGCGGCTGCACCCGCTCACCAGCTCGGTCAGCAAGCAGCTGATGCCGGTCTACGACAAGCCGATGATCTACTACCCGCTGGCGACGCTGATGCTGGCCGGGATCCGCGAGATCCTGGTCATAACCACGCCGCGCGACCAGGACGCCTTCCGCGACCTGCTCGGCGACGGCTCGCAGTGGGGCCTGGAGCTGGTCTACGCGGTGCAGCCCGAACCGGGCGGCCTGGCGCAGGCCTTCCTGATCGGCGAGCAGTTCGTCGGCGACCGGCCGGTCTGCCTGGTGCTGGGCGACAACATCTTCTACGGCGGCGGTCTCAGCAAGAAGCTGCAGTCGGCCGCGCTCGAGACCGACGGCGCCACGGTGTTCGCCTACTACGTGCAGGATCCCGAGCGCTACGGGGTGGTCAGCTTCGATGCGCAGAACCGCGCCGTGGACATCGAGGAAAAGCCGACGCACCCCAGGTCGCACTACGCCGTGACCGGGCTGTACTTCTACGACAACGAGGTGGTCTCCATCGCGAAGTCGATCGCGCCCTCGGCGCGCGGCGAGCTCGAGATCACCGACGTCAACCGCATCTACCTGCAGCGCGGCAAGCTGCGCGTCGAGACGCTCACCCGCGGCGCGGCCTGGCTCGATACCGGCACGCACAACTCGCTGCTGGATGCCTCGAACTTCATCCGCGTGGTCGAGGAGCGCCAGGGCCTGAAGATCTGCTGCCCCGAGGAGATTGCCTACCGCATGGGATTCATCACGCGCGAGCAGCTGCTGGCCCTGGCGCGCCCCTTGAAGAAGAGCGGCTATGGCCTCTACCTCGAGCGCATCGCCAGCGAGGGGAGCCCGGTCTGATGCAGATCATCACCACGGCAATCCCCGACGTGCTGGTGCTGGAGCCGCGCGTCTTCGGCGACGAACGCGGCTTCTTCTTCGAGAGCTGGAACCAGCGTGAATTCGCGCACCTCGGCCTGCCGGCGCACTTCGTGCAGGACAACCACAGCAAGTCCGGGCGCGGCATCCTGCGCGGCCTGCACTACCAGACGCAGCAGGTGCAGGGAAAGCTCGTGCGCGTGGTCGCCGGCGAGGTCTTCGACGTGGCGGTGGACATGCGTCGCGATTCGCCGACGCTGGGCCATTGGGCCGGCGCGCTGCTCTCGGCCGACAACCACCGCATGATGTGGATCCCGCCGGGCTTCGCGCACGGCTTCTACGTCACCACGGAATCGGCCGAGTTCGTCTACAAGTGCACCGACTTCTACGCCCCCGAGCACGAGGTGTCGATGCGCTGGGACGACCCCGCGATCGGCATCGACTGGCCCCTCGTCGACGGCAAGCCGCCGCTGCTCTCGGCCAAGGACGCCGCGGGCTGCAGTTTCGCCGAGGCCCCGCGACTGTAGGTCGGGATTCCTGTGGGTCGGCATTCATGCCGACAACTGCCTTTATCGGATCATGCGGGTTCGGCTTTGCCGAACCCTTGTCGGGATGAATCCCGACCTACATCCGGTAGGAGCCGTCGAGGATCGCGCGCCACCACGGCTCGTTGGCGAGGAACCAGTGAAGGGTCTTGCGGATGCCGGTCTCGAAGCTCTCGGCGGGCACGTAGCCCAGTTCGCGGTTGATCTTGCTCGCGTCGATGGCGTAGCGGCGGTCGTGCCCGGCGCGATCGCGCACGAAGGCGATGAGCTCGCGGCAGGGACGCCCGGCGGCGGGCGGCGCATCGGGGAAGCGCGCGGCCAGTGTCGCATCGGCGGCGAAGGCCTCGTCGACCAGCGCGCCGAGCAGGTTCACGATGTCGATGTTCGCCCACTCGTTGTTGCCGCCGATGTTGTAGGTCTCCCCGACCGTGCCTTTCTGCAGCACCAGCTCGATGCCACGGCAGTGGTCCGACACGTAGAGCCAGTCGCGTATGTTGCGCCCGTCGCCGTAGATCGGCAGGGCGCGGCCCTGCAGGATGTTCACGATGCACAGCGGGATCAGCTTCTCGGGGAAGTGCCACGGCCCGTAGTTGTTCGAACAGTTGCTGGTCGTCACCTGCAGACCGTAGGTGTGGTGGTAGGCGCGGACCAGGTAGTCCGAGGCCGCCTTGCTGGCCGAATAGGGCGAGTTCGGCGCGTAGGCGAGGGTCTCGGTGAAGGCCGGCGCATCGGGCCCGAGCGAGCCGAAGACCTCGTCGGTGGACACGTGGTGGAAGCGGTGCCCGACCGGGTCCGTGCCGCCCAGCCAGACCTCGCGCGCGGCCTTCAGCAGGCTGTGCGTGCCCACCACGTTGGTGGCGATGAACGCGTCGGGGCCGTCGATGGAACGGTCGACGTGGCTCTCGGCGGCGAAGTGCACGATGGTGTCGATGGCCTCCTCGCGCAGCAGCCCCGCGACGCCCGCGGTGTCGGCGATATCGGCATGCACGAAGCGGAAGGTGTCGGCGCCGTCCAGCGCGCGCAGGTTGGCGCGATTGCCGGCGTAGGTGAGCGCGTCGTAGGCCACCAGCCGGTCGCCGGGGTGGCGCGCGTGCCAGTAATGACAGAAATTGGCGCCGATGAAACCGGCCGCACCGGTGACCAGCAGTCTGCGTGTCATGGGATTCCCTTCATCCGTTGCGTTGCAGGTCGTCGAGCATTTCGCGCAGCGCAGCGCGCCAGTGCAGGCGCGGCGCGGCCAGCGCGGCGAGCGTGGCGCTCTTGTCGAGCACGCTGTAGGCGGGCCGGCACGCGGGCGTGGGGTAGTCCTCGGTGCGAATCGGCTCCACCGGCACCGCGCGCTGCAGCAGGCCGCGCGCCAGGGCTTCCTCCTGGATCGCCACCGCGAAGTCGTACCAGCTGGCGACTCCGAGATCGGTCCAGTGCAGGATGCCGCCCACGTCGGGCCGCAGGGCGAGTTCCCACAGCGCGCCGGCGAGCAGTCCGGCCCAGGTGGGGGTGCCGACCTGGTCGGCCACCACCGCCACGCGCTCGCGCTCGCGCATCAGGCGCAGCATGGTCTTCACGAAGTTGCCGCCGTGCGCGGAGTAGACCCAGGCGGTGCGCACGATCACGGCGCTCCCCGCGCTCTCCTCCAGCACGCGGCGCTCGCCGGCGAGCTTGCTGGCGCCGTAGGCGCCGCGCGGCGCCGGCGTGCAGTCGGGCGCGTAGGGCCGCGAGGCGCTGCCGTCGAAGACGAAATCGGTGGACACGTGCACCAGCCGCGCGCCCAGCTCGCGCGCGGCGCGGGCAACGGCGCCGGCCCCCTGCGCGTTGACGCGATGCGCGAGCGCCGCTTCGCTCTCGGCGCGATCGACCGCGGTGTAGGCGGCGGCGTTGATGATCACGTCGGGGCGGCGCGCGAGGACGCACGCACCCGCGTCGTCGGCCGCGATATCGAGCAGCGTGCGATCCGTGGCATCCAGCGTGACGCCGGCGGGCACGCGGCGCGCGAGCTCCCAGCCCACCTGTCCGTTCGCTCCGGTCACCAGCACTTTCATCGTTCGACGCGTCCCCGCAAGGCGGCGGCGATGGTAGCACAGGCGCCCGGCCGGGCCGGGATCGCGCGCCGGCGGCTGACTTGGCGGGCACCCATGTTGCATACTAGCGCGCGCCTTGCCGACATGCGGATTCGACCTGCCAGATGCTGGGTTCACGGAGCGAGAACCAACGCCACTTTCACCTCCTGCTGATCGCGGCAAGCTGCGCGCTGTCGGCGCTGGCGATACTGCGCGACCCGATCGTCAACGACGACGGCGTGATCTACCTGGTGCTCGCGCGCGAGGCCGCGGACCAGGGCATCGCCGCGGCTATCGCGCTGTTCGATCGCCCGGTCTATCCGCTCCTGATCGCGTGGCTGCACCAGCTGAGCGGGCTTTCGCTGCTGGCCAGCGCACACCTGCTCGACACCGCGCTGCTCGCGCTGCTGGTGCTGGGCTTCACGCGCTTTGGCGTCGCGCTCTGCGGCGAGCGCGAGCTCGCGCCCTGGCTCGCGCTGCTGGTGCTGCTGTTCCCGCTGCTGAACGAGTACCGCAGCTTCGTGCTGCGCGACGTCGGTTTCTGGGCACTGCTGGCGAGCTCCCTGCCGGTGCTGCTGCGCTACCAGGCCTCGCTGCGCTGGCGCCACGGCCTGTGGTGGACGCTGCTCGGAGCCGCCGCCGCGGCGTTCCGGCCCGAGGCGCTCATTTACATGGCGCTGCTGCCGCTGTCCTGCCTGCAGGGCGAAACCCCGGCCGTGCGCGCCATGAACGCCGCCCGTCTCTACGCCTGCATGGGGCTGCTGGCGCTGGTACCGCTGCTGGTGCTGGCGCGCTTCGACATGCTGCAGGCGCCGCTGGACGCGTTCGCCGCGGCGCTCGAGTCGATGGCCGCCACCGTCGTCGAGGGCTTCGCCGGCGCCACGGCGCGCTACGCCGACACGGTGCTGGACCCGCGCGTCGGCGCGCTGGCGCCGGTATCGCTGCTCGCGGGGCTCATGATGGTGCTGGCGCTGAAGTTCGCCACGGCGCTCGGCCCCGTCTATTGCGTGCTGCTCGGCTGGGGCATCGCGACCGGGCGCGCCGCCCTGCCATCGGTCGCGCGCGGCACCTGGCGCCTGCTCGCCGGCACCGCGCTGCTGATCGTGGTGGCCTTCGTGCTGGGGCGGCAGTTCGTCGCCGGGCGCCACCTGGCGATGCTGTGCCTGCTGGCGCTGATCCCGGCCGCGCTGGCCCTGCGCTCGCTCGCCGAGAGCGCGCGCCGCGAACGGCGCCAGGGCGCGTTCTACCTCGTGCTCGGCCTGGCGATCGTGCTGCTCGCGGCCGACGGCCTGGTGCGCTTCGGCACCCGCCAGGACTACCGCCACCAGGCCATTGCGTGGATGCAGGCCCACCTGCCCGGGGACGCGCGCGTGTTCGGCAACGATCGCACGCTCGCCTGGTACAGCGGCGCGCGCTTCGACTGGGAAGATGTGTCGCAGGGAAACGCGCTGATTGCCGCGCAGCGCGCGCCGCTCGCGGGCGTCGAGTACTGGATCCTGCGCCGCGACGGGCACGATCCCGCGGTCGATGCCGCGCTCGCGGCCTATGCCTCGCGGCTCGCGCCGCTCGCGCGCTTCGACAGCGGCCGCGACGCGCGCATCGAGGTGCTGCGCGTCATCCCCGGCGCCAGCGCGCAATGAGCGCGGCGGCAACGGGGCTGTCGCGCTTCTACCTGCTCCTCGCGGCGCTGGCGCTCGCGCTGTTCGCCTTCGCGAACCTGCGCAGCCCGCTGGTCAACGAGGACGGCGTGCTCTACCTGGTGCTGGCCGAGCGCATCGGCAACGAGGGGCTTTCCTCGGCATTCGCGCTCTACGACCGCCCCTTCTATCCCTGGCTGATCGCCGCGATACGCGCCGTTTCCGGCCTCTCGCTGACGCACAGCGCGCTGTGCCTGGATGCGGCGTTCGCCGTGATGCTGGCGCTGGCATTCACGGAATTCTGCCGGCTGCTCTACGGCGATCGCGGTGTGCTGCCGTGGGCGGCACTGCTCATCCTCGCGCACCCGAAACTCAACAACTACTTCGGCTTCATCATCCGCGACACCGGCTACTGGGCGCTGCTGTTCGTGTCGTTCTGCGCGTGGCTGCGCCACCTGGAAGACGCGCGCACGCGCTGGTTGCTGCTGTGGGCGCCGGCCACGCTGCTGGCGGCCGCGCAGCGCCCGGAAGCGCTGCTGTTCGGCCTGCTGCTGCCCCCGGTGCTGCTGCTCGCGCCGCGCGCGGCGCGCGGCGCTGCGCTCGTGCGCATGGCGCTGGCCTGGGGACTGGTGTTCGGTGCCATGGCGCTCGCGCTGCTGGCGGTCGCGGCACTGGATCCCGGCACGTTCGAGCAGCCCATGCGCGATGCCAACGACGTGCCCGCTGCCCTGTGGCGCGACATCCCGGCGCACTTTCTCGCGGCCGCCGACAACTACGCGCGCGAGGTGCTGGATCCGCACTCGGGCGATATCGCCGCGCTCTCGCTGGCCGGCGGCCTGCTGACGATCCTGGTGTTCAAGATTCTCAACGGCCTCGGTCCGCTGCAGTGCCTCCTGCTGGCGCACGGACTGTGGCGTCGGGGCGTGGCACCCGCGGCGGCGAATCGCGGCGCCTACGCCGCGATGCTGGCAGGGGCCGCGCTGATCGCGGCGGCGTTCATCGCCTACCGCCACTTCCTGGACACGCGCTACGTGATGCTCGCCGCCCTGCTGCTGCTGGCACCCGCCGCGCGC
>JAGPES010000564.1 GCA_018057015.1 Pseudomonadales bacterium
GTGCGTGGCGCCCTGCCCGGTCGACTGCATCAGCATGGTCCCGGTGGCCGAAACCGTGCAGACCTGGAAATGGAAATATCCGGTGGTCGAAATCAGGAAGGCAGCATGATCGGGCGACTGTTCAAGTTCCACGGCGGCATCAAGCCCGACGCCCACAAGAACGAATCCGCCGGCCCCGCCATCCAGCGCGCGCCGCTGCCGGCGCGGCTGGTCGTGCCCTTGCGCCAGAGTCCGCGCGCCGCGGCCACCTGCATCGTCGAAGTCGGCCAGCAGGTGCTCAAGGGCCAGCGCATCGGCGAGCCCGAAGGCTTTCTCGGCACCGCCGTGCATGCGCCCACCTCGGGCACGGTGGTCGACATCGCCCGTCATCCGATGGCGCACCCCTCCGGTCTCGACACCGAATGCGTGGTCATCGAGCCGGACGGCGAGGAACGCTGGATCGAGCACGCACCCTTCGATCACCACGCCGCGAGCCGCGAGGAGTCGCTCGCCTGGCTGCGCGACTGCGGCATCGTCGGCCTGGGCGGCGCCACCTTCCCCAGCCACGTCAAGCTCGGCAAGGGCAGCGGCATCGAGACGCTGATCCTCAACGGCGCCGAATGCGAACCCTGGATCACCTGCGACGACCGCCTGATGCGCGAGCGCGCGGCCGACGTGCTGGCCGGCGCGATCATCCTGCGCGAGCTCATCGGCGCGCGCGAACTGGTGATCGGCATCGAGGACAACAAGCCCGAGGCGATCGCGGCCATGCAGCAGGCCGCGGCCGCCTCCGCGCACGGCGTCAAGGTGGTGGCGGTGCCAGCGCTGTATCCGGCCGGCGGCGAGAAGCAGCTCATCCGCGTGCTCACCGGCATCGAGATCGCCTACGGCAAGCTCGGCGGCGACTACGGCGTGCAGTGCTTCAACGTCGGCACGGCGCACGCGGTGTATCGCGCGTTTGCGCATGGCGAGCCGCTGATCAGCCGCATCGTCACCCTCACCGGCAACGTCGACAACGCCGGCAACTGGGAGGTGCTGCTCGGCACCCCGGTCGAGGACTTGCTGCCGCTCGCCCGCCCGCGCGCCGACACCGACCGCACCCTCCTCGGCGGCCCGATGATGGGTTTCGCGCTGCCGCGGCTCGACGTCCCCATTGTCAAGGGCAGCAACTGCCTGATCTCGGCGTCGCCGACGCTGTTCCCGCCCGCCCCGCCCGAGCAGCCCTGCATCCGCTGCACCGAATGCTCGAAGGCCTGCCCGGCCGACCTGCAGCCCTTCGAGCTGTACTGGTTCAGCCGCTCGAAAAACTTCGGCAAGGCGCAGGAATACCACCTCTTCGACTGCATCGAATGCGGCTGCTGCAGCTATGTTTGCCCGGCGCATATCCCGCTGGTCGACTATTTCCGCTTCTCCAAGAGCGAGATCTGGGCGCGCGAACGCGACAAGACCGCCGCCGACCAGGCCCGCGAACGCTTCGAGTTCCGCAACTTCCGCCAGGAGCGCGAGAAGGCCGAGAAAGCCGCCAAGCTCGCCGCCAAGGCCGCCGAGACGCGCGCCAAGCTGGCCGAAGGTGCGGCGGGCGATGCACCGGCTGCAGAAGCGGCAGCCGCCGAAGACCCCAAGAAGGCCCTGATCGCCGCCGCCATGGCGCGTGCCAAGGCCCAGAAGGCCGAGGTCCAGGCGCAGAACACCGACAACCTGAGCCCCGAAACACAGGCCGAGATCGCCGAGATCGAGGCCCGTCGCCGGGCGCTCGACGCGCCCACGGCGACCGCTGCACCGACCATCGAGACGACCGCTGCCGCGCCCACGGCCGGCGCCGAGCCTCGCCCCTGAGCCCCCCATGATCCATTCTCCCTACGTCCGCAAACCGGTCAGCGTGCAGCGCACCATGGGCCTCGTGCTGATCGCGCTGCTGCCCGGCATTGCCGCCTACGTGTGGCAGGCGGGCGCCGCCATCCTGGTCAATCTGCTGATCGCCACCGTGGTCGCGGTGCTTGCCGAGGCCCTGGTCATGCGCCTGCGCCAGCGCCCGATCGGGGTCGCGGTCACCGATCTCTCTGCCGTGCTCACCGCGTGGCTGGTGGCGCTGAGCCTGCCGGCGATCGTGCCGTGGTGGCTCACCACCTGCGCGGTGCTGGTGGCCATCCTGGCGGTCAAGCATCTCTACGGCGGCCTCGGGCAGAATCCCTTCAACCCGGCGATGGTGGCCTACTGCACGATGATCGTGGCCTTTCCGGCGCTGATGTCGCAGTGGCCCACGCTGGCCAGCACCGGGCTCGACGGCCAGCTCGCGCTGATCATGGGCGGCGCCCGCGATCTCGACGCCATCACCGGCGCCACCGCGCTCGACAGCCTGCGCACCGGCCTGCGCGTTGCCGGCGCGAGCGTGGAATCCGTCACCCAGGGCGCGGCCTTCGGCGTATTCGGCAGCCAGGGCTGGGAGTGGGTGGCGGCGGGCTATGCGCTCGGCGGCCTGTTCCTGCTCGCCAAGGGCATCATCACCTGGCACATGCCGGTGGCCTTCATCGTGGCGCTCGGCGGCACCGCCGGCGTGTTCTGGCTGATCGACCCGACGCACTACGCCTCGCCCCTGTTCCATCTGGCCAGCGGCGGCGCCATGCTCGCCGCCTTCTTCATCGTCACCGATCCG
>JAGPES010000565.1 GCA_018057015.1 Pseudomonadales bacterium
CTCGAGGGCAGCAGCGCGAGGTAGGAGCGGATCAGCGCGAAGGCTGTCGTTTCGTCGGGCACCGCGTTGTGCGCCACGCCGCTCCGGCCGACGTGGATGCGCGCGCCACCCAGCTCCTCCTTGCTCACCGTCTCGCCGGTGGCGGCCGCGACCAGCGCCGGGCCTGCCGCGAATATCGTGGCCTTCTCGAGCATGATCACGAGGTCGCTGAGCAGCGCCGTTATCGCGCCGTGTCCCGCCGAGGAGCCCGTGACCACCGCGATCGTGGGCACCTGGCCCGAGAGCCGCGCCAGTTCCTGCATGTCGTTGGGCGCGTAGGGATGTCGCGCCAGCGCGTTGCTGGCGCGCTCGCCCGCCCCGTCGAGCAGCATGACCAGCGGCACGCGCTCCTGCCGCGCGATGCGCGCGTAGCGCAGGCGCTTGGCGTGCGTCGCGAAGCCGATCGAGCCGCCCTGCACCGAGAAGTCCTCGGCGCCGACCACCACGGGACGCCCGTCGATGCGGGCCAGCCCGCCCACGAGAGCATCGGCGGGGGCCGCGGGCGCCTCGCCGTGGGCCTGCCCGCCGGCCAGCGTGCCGAGCTCCACGAAACTGCCCGCGTCGCACAACGCGGCGATCTGCTCGCGGGCGTTCAGCCGCCCGGCCGCGCGCAGCTTCGCCAGTCGCGCCGCGCCGCCCATGGCGCGGCCCGCCTCGACGCGCGTCCGAAACTCCTCGAGCAGCGGTGCCCAGTCCGCGGGGATGTCCTGCGCATCCATCAGTGCAGGTCGTGCGTGGCGATGAAGGCGTGGCGCACCTCCTTCTTCAGGACCTTCTCGGTCGCGTTGCGCGGCAGGGGTTCCTCGGTGAAGCTGACGTAGCGGGGGACCTTGAACGCGGCGAGACGGGCGGAAAGGAACTCGCGCACGGCGTTCTCGTCCATGCTCCCGGGGCGCTTCAGGCGCACGACTATCGCGAGCTCCTCGCCCCACTGGTCATCGGGCACGCCGAAGGCGACGGTTTCGAGCACTTGCGGCGCATCCATCAGCGTCTTCTCCACTTCGAGCGGGAAGATGTTCTCGCCGCCGCGGATCACCATGTCCTTGGCGCGGTCGGTGAGGTAGAGATAGCCGTCAGCATCGAGGAAGCCGATGTCGCCACTGTTGAACCAGCCGTCGCGGAACTCACTGGCGTTGGCTTCGGGGCGGTTCCAGTATTCCCTGATCAGCGTGACGCTGCGCACCCAGATGTGACCCGGCTGGCCGGGGGGCACCTCGTTGCCCTCGTCGTCACGGAAGCTGAGCTCGATCAGGGGCTGCACGAAGCCCGAACTGCCCATGTGCTCGTGGAAGGCATTGCCCGCGAAGGAGCTGCCGAGCGCGTTGGTCTCGGTCATGCCCCAGCCGGTACCCGGGCACGCATTGTCGATCCGTCTCTGCATCAGCAGGCCGATCTTCGGGGGCGTGGCCGCGCCGCCGGCCCCGATATTGAACAGGCTGCTGGTGTCGTACTGCTCGAACAGCGGCGATTCGAGCAGCTCCATGATCATCGAGGGAGCGCCGGTCAGCACCGTGATGCGCTCGTCCTGGATCAGGCGCAACGCCGGTTCCACGTCCCACTTGTACATGATGACGATGCGTCTCCCGCCGCGCAGCGAGGTCAGGAACACCGCGTAACAGCCGCTCACGTGGAACAGCGGCACCGCGAGCAGGCTGGCGGGCGCAAAGCCCTTCTGCATCATCGCGCCGAACAGCTCCGGGTTCGCCATCGCGGTGGCGATGCCCGAGCACTCGAAGCACATGATGGCCTGGCAGACCGCGCGGTGCGTCGAGACCGCACCCTTGGGCTTGCCGGTGGTACCCGAGGTGTAGGCGATGACCGCGACGTCCTGTGGCTCGATGTCGACGTGCGGCAGCGGCGCGTCCTCGGCGCCGGCGATGTACTGCTCCAAGCTCGACGATCGCGGCGGCAGCGGCGCGTCGCCGGGACGCGCCACGACCAGCTGCAGTCCCAGCGCTTCGGCGCGCGGCGCGATGTAGTCGTGACGCTGGCGGTCGCAGAACACGGTCCTCGCGCCGGCGTCGGTGAGCGCGAACTCGAGTTCCTCGGCACGGCCCCAGCTGTTCAGCGGCACCACGGTCGCCCCCGCGCTGGTGATGCCGATGTAGGCGGCCATCCACTCGGGGTAGTTGCGCATCGCGATCGCGACGCGGTCCCCCTTGCGCACGCCGCTGCGATGGATCAGCTGGTGCGCTATCGCATCGGCCAGCCGGAGCAGGCGGGCAAAGCTCCAGCGCTCGCCCTCGAAGACCACGAATTCCCTGTCGCCGTGCTGGTAGGCCGGCGCGAACAGCTCGCGCATGTTGCGCGGCGTGTTGCGGAACACGCGCAGGGGGTGCCCGTCGACGGTTTCGGTGACCAGTTCGTAGGGCGCGCCGGCCTGAGTGAGCTGGTCGTAGGCGGCGTCGAATTTCTGCTTGACAGGGTCCACTGGTTTCTCCGGGGGGGAATCGCGGGAGGGCGCATTATAAGGACCCGGGGCAGCGCCACAAACCTCCGTGCGTCCCATTTGTAAGGTTGCCGGGGGCATCTGTTATAGTCCCCTCCGCCGATGCCGGCCATCAGCCAAAGATAAAGGGGAGCTCAGGCA
>JAGPES010000566.1 GCA_018057015.1 Pseudomonadales bacterium
CTACCGGAGATGGTGGACGGATTCCGTATGACACTGCGGCTGCATGAGTACGTGGAGAAGGAATCCTTCAACCACCCCTACACCTTTGTGGCGGCACAGACCGGCCTGGACGAGAAGACGGTGCGCGTGGCCGGCGACAATTAACCTGGCCGGTCGACGACAACTATCTTGGCCGGTTGGATCTGTAGCCGGGAAGGTCCGGAAGCGAGGGATAGAGTGCTCTTCTGACGAGAGACGTTGGGAGGCGCTCAGTGCCCGGCAGGAAGATCACGGACCAACAAGTGCGCAAATACACGGAAGCAAGAAGACAGGCGACGCAGCAGATCGCGGCGGCTCGGATGGGCATCAGCGTGCGCTCGGCACGGCGTATCGAGCAGGCAGACGGATTGCCGTCGCAAGGCGGACCCAGGGCATGGCGAACACGCGCTGACCCGCTGGCGGGGGTATGGGAAGAGGAGTTGCTGCCGCTGCTCGAGCGTGAGCCGGGGTTGCAGGGCCGTACGCTGCTCGAGGAGTTGCAGCGTCGGCACGGTGACGTGTTCGACGATGGCGTGCTGCGCACGCTGCAACGGCGGATTCGGATGTGGCGGGCGGAGCATGGCCAGGAGAAGGAGGTCTTCTTTGCCCAGTCCAACCCGCCCGGGCGGCTGGCGCTGTCCGACTTCACGGTTTGCAACGAACTGAAGGTCTCGGTCGCCGGTGAGCGTTTCGAGCATCGCCTGTACCAGTTCGCGCTTGCTTACTCAGGCTGGCGTCACGCCGAGCTCGTGCGCGGCGGTGAGAGCTTCGTCGCACTGGCACAGGGCCTGCAGAATGCTCTGTGGGCCTTGGGTGGCGTGCCTGAGGAGCACCGCACCGACAGCCTGTCGGCCGCATTCAACAATCTGGCCGAAGAGGAAACGCTCACGCGCCGCTACGCGGATCTGTGCCGGCACTACGGCATGCGTCCGACACGGAACAATCTCGGGCAGTCGCACGAGAACGGCGCGATCGAGTCGCGCCAGGGCAGCCTCAAGGGCGCGCTCGATCAGGCGCTGCTGTTGCGCGGGCATCGCGACTTTGCCACGGTCGCCGACTACCAACGCTTCGTCGTCGATGTCGTTGCACGGCTGAACCGACGCATCCAGACGCGGCTGACCGAGGAGCGCAGCCAGCTCGCGGCCCTACCGGTACGCCGAACCAGCGAGTATGAAGAGCTCGAGGCGCGTGTGACCAAGTTCGGCACGGTCAGCATTCGGCGCGTGCTCTACAGCGTGCCCTCGCGCCTGATCGGCCACCGGCTCCAGTTCCACCTCTACCCGGAGCGCCTCGAGGGCTGGCTCGGTGGGGTATGCGTGTTCGAGAGCGTGCGTGGGACGGTGCCGGCGGGCAAACCACGCGGCAAGCAAATCGACTACCGCCACCTGTTGCCCGCCCTCAAGCGCAAGCCCGGCGCCTTCGCCCGCTGGGTGCTGCGCGACGAGATGTTCCCCCGCATGGAGTACCGCCAGATCTGGGAGCGACTGGTCCAGAGACTGCCCGAGCGCCAAGCCTGCAAGCTCATGGTCGGCCTGCTCGATCTGGCCGCACGCGGCGCCTGCGAAGCTCAATTGGCACAGGTGCTCGGCGAGGTGTTGCAGGCGGACGCCTTGCCTGATCTGGACGGGCTGGCGGAACGCTTCGCACCGCGCGAGATGCCGATGCCGGTGGTCACCGTATCGTTACCGACACTGTCGGCCTACGACAGCCTGCTCGCGGTGGCGGCATGAGCGCGCTCGAAGCAGCGACGCTGCCGATCATGCTCACCGAGCTGCGCCTGCCCACCATCAAGCGCCTGTGGCCGGCACTGGCCGAGCAGTCCAACCGCGAGGGCTGGCCTGCCGAGCGGTTTCTGGCAGCGCTGTGCGAGCACGAGATGAATGAGCGCGAGCGGCGGCGCATCGATCGCCACCGGGCCGAGTCGGGCCTGCCGCCCGACAAGGGACTGTCGGCGTTCGACTTCGCCGCCGTGCCCACGGTCTCCAAAGCCCATGTCACCGCGCTTGCCGAGGGCGATAGCTGGCTCGAACAAGGCGCCAACATTTTGCTGTTCGGCCCGCCGGGTGTCGGCAAGACGCACTTGATCGCCGGCTTGGCGCACGCCCTCGTCGAGCGTGGATACCGCGTGCTCTTCACCCGCACGAGCGATCTGGTACAGCGGCTGCAGGCCGCCCGGCGCGATCTGCGACTACCAGCCGAACTGGCCAGGCTCGACCGCTTCGATCTGCTGATCTGCGACGACTTCAGCTATGTCCGCCGCGACCAGGGCGAGACCTCGGTGCTCTTCGAACTCATCGCCGAACGCTACGAGCGCAAGAGCTTGGCCATCACGGCCAACCAGCCCTTCTCCGGCTGGGACCACATCTTTGCCGAACCGGCCATGACGCTGGCCGCCGTCGATCGCCTGGTGCATCACGCCACGATCTTCGAGATGAACGTGGAGAGCTTCCGTCGCCGCGTTGCTCAGAAGGGGCTCGCCCCTTCTGAGCAACGCAAACCCCAAACCTCAAACCCGAAAGGCTGAACCCCTCATGCCTCGCTTCCACCGGCCAGGATAATTGACGTCGACAGGCCAAGGTAATTGACGCCGGGCAGTCGCCCAAGGG
>JAGPES010000567.1 GCA_018057015.1 Pseudomonadales bacterium
CATGGTGCCCATGGAGATGTCGGCGATGAAGGCAAAGGCGGCCGAGAAGCGGGTGAGTTGCTGGTAGTAGCGGCGGGTTTCCGGCGCTACGCCCTCGGGCACCTTGACGAAGTGCGAACCGGTGAGGCCCATGATCAGCGCGCGCGCGGCGTTCGACACGGTGAAGCCGACGTGGCCCCACAGCGCCTTGTCGAAGGCGTTCAGGTCGCCCTGCTGCGCGGCGTGCATCTCCTTGAGCACATAGGGATGGCAGCGGATCGCGCCCTGGCCGAACAGGATCAGGCTGCGGGTGAGGATGTTGGCGCCTTCGACGGTGATGCCGACCGGGACCTGCTGGTAGGCGCGGCCGAGGAAGTTCTGCGGGCCGAGGCAGATGCCCTTGCCGCCGATCACGTCCATGCCGTCGTTCACCGTCTGGCGGGCGCGCTCGGTGACGTGGTACTTGACGATGGCCGACACCACCGAGGGCTTCTCGCCGAGGTCGATCGCGCCAGCGGTCATCACGCGCGCGGCATCGGACAGATAGGTGTTGGCGCCGATGCGGGTGAGTGCTTCCTCCACGCCCTCGAAGCGGCCGATCGCGGTCTTGAATTGGTAGCGCACGCGGGCATAGGCGCCGACGGCACGCGCGACCATCTTCTGCATGCCGGTGTTGGAGCCGGGCAACGAGATACTGCGCCCGGCGGCCAGGCACTCCATCAGCATGCGCCAGCCCTGGCCGGCCATCTTCGGCCCGCCGATGATGAACTCGAGCGGCACGAACACGTCCTTGCCGCGCACCGGGCCATTCATCCACACCGCGTTGAGCGGGAAGTGGCGGCGGCCGATGTCGACGCCGGGGTGGTCGTGCGGGATGAGCGCGCAGGTGATGCCGAGGACCTCGTCACCGCCGAGCAGCCGGTCCGGATCGTAGAGGTGGAAGGCGAGGCCGAACACGGTGCACACCGGCGCGAGCGTGATGTAGCGCTTGTCGAAATTGACGCGCATGCCGAGCACTTCCTCGCCGTTCCACTCACCCTTGCACACCACGCCGGCGTCGGGAATGGAGGCGGCGTCGGAGCCCGCCCACGGGCTGGTGAGCGCAAAGGCCGGGATCTCCTCGCCGGAGGCCAGGCGCGGCAGGTAGTGCTGCTTCTGCTCGGGCGTGCCGTAGTGCAGCAGCAGCTCGGCCGGGCCGAGCGAGTTGGGCACCATCACGGTGACCGCGGGGGCCGAGGAGCGCGTGGACAGCTTGGTGACGACCTGGGAGTGCGCGTAGGCCGAGAAGCCCTTGCCGCCGTACTCCTTGGGAATGATCATGCCGAGGAAACCCTTGGCCTTGATGTACTGCCAGACCTCGGCGGGCATGTCGCCGTGCTGGGTGCATTCCCAGTCGCGCGTGAGGCGGCAGAGCTCGTCGGTCTCGTTGTCGAGGAAGGACTGCTCCTCGGGGGTGAGCTTGGGCCACGGGTAGGCCTGCAGCTTTTTCCAGTCGGGATCGCCGGCGAAGAGCTCGCCTTCCCACCAAACGGTGCCGGCCTCGAGCGCGTCCTTTTCGGTCTGCGACATCGTGGGCAGCGCCGCGCGGAAGGCCTTGAAGATCGGCGCGGTGACCCGGCCGCGGCGCAGCGAATCGCTCAGGAACACCCACATCGCACCGCCGAATACCAGCATCGCCAGCAGCGTCCATCCGACCCCCCAGCTACCCGCCCAGCCCGCAGCCAACAGCCACGCCAGCCCTGCCACCAACCAGGCAAAAAGAGGCGCTCGCCCGTAGGCGAGCGCGCCTGCCAAGGGAGGGAGGGAAACCAGCAAGATCCACAACATCGTCATCTCCTCGTACCAGCCGGGCGGCCTGCGCCGCGCCAGCTCATCGAAATCAGGCGTTCGCGCCTGGCAGCGGCGCGCGCAGCCCGCCGAGCAGGAAGCTCATCAGGCGCGGCAGCAGGCGCTGCGGGTCGTCATCGGTCGCGGACAGGTCGGCGAGCTCGTACAGGCCGCCCAGCCCCGAAATCGCGAACGCCATCGCCCCGGTCATGAAATGGAAGCGCCACAGGATCTCGGCGCGCGGCACTTCCGGCAGTGAAACGAACAGCGCACCCAGGAAACGATCCATCACCTCGGCGTATTCCTCGGCGAGAAACTGGCGTACGAAGGCATTGGGCTCGTTGTAGGTACGCGCGAGCAGGCGCATGAAGCTGCGTCCGCCGTGCTCGGTGTCGGCCGCCATGCGCAGCGCGGTGCCGAAGAAGGCCTCGACGATGCCGCTGGGCCTGAGCGGCGTACCGCCGGCTTCGCCCTCGAGCCGGTCGAGCTCGGCCAGACGTTCCTGATTCAGCGCGGTCAGCCGACGGCGGAACACCGCCTGCACCAGCGCATCCTTGCTGCCGAAGTGGTAATTGACCGCAGCGAGGTTGGCATTGGCCGCGCTGGTGATCATGCGCATCGAGGTGCCGTCGAAACCGTGTTCGACGAACAAGCCCTCGGCCGCATCGAGGATGCGGTCGCGGGTGTCCAGGGGCGCGGTCGGCGGCACTGCGGTCATCGGCGGCTTCTATTTCAAACGTTTGTTTGAATCATACCTTCGATTTATGTGCTGTCAAGCGGATTTGATTCGTCGCGTGGATCTCCCTGCGGTTTGACT
>JAGPES010000568.1 GCA_018057015.1 Pseudomonadales bacterium
GCTCATTGCTCCCCTCCGTCCTGTCTGCGCCTCATACGAGTGTCCACGAATGTTCCAGGCCCTTGACCATGGCCGCCACTGCCTCGTTCATCGGGCAGTTCACGCCCGCTTCCCGACCGATGCGCGCTATGCCGGCATTCAGGGCGTCGATTTCGGTGACCCGATGCGCCTCGATGTCCTGCAGCATGCTGGGCTTGTGGTTATAGGCCACGTCGCGCCCGTGGTCGATCATCTTCTCCGGGTCGCCGTCGAGCGCGATACCCAGCGCCCTGGCAACCGCGACCCCCTCGGCCACCAGCACCGACATCACGGCGCGCACGCCAGGCTGGTCGCAGGCCACCCCGTGCGGCAGGCGCGTCAGCGCGCCCATCGCGTTGGACGCGGAATTGAAGATCAGCTTGGTCCACTGCGCGCCGCGCGCATCCTCCATCGCGATCACGTCCATGCCGGCGCGCGTGCAGGCTTCGGCCAGCCGCGTCACCTCCGCCATGCTCGCGGGCCTGGGCGCGAAGGGCCCGATCCACGTGCTGCCCCCGGTATCCTGGTTGCAGACGCCGGGGGCCGTGATGTGACCGGCGGGAAACGTCGTGCCGAGAATCACCCGGGGCACGTATTCGGCGATGATCTCCTCGTTTCCGACACCGTTCTGCACCGAGCACACGGCGCCGTCGGCGAACACACCGGCAGTGGCCTCCATCGCGGCGCGCGTGTGCAGGCTCTTGGATGCGATGATGCCGAATTCGCAGGGCGGTATTTCCGCGGCATTGCTCCGGGCATTGACGCGCGCGACGAAATCGCTTTTCCCCGTGAGTCGCAAGCCGTTGGCGTTGATGGCATCGACATGTGCCTGGTACGGGTCGAACGCCCAGACCTCGACATCGTCCAGACGTCCGAGGTGGGCGGCGAACAGGCTGCCGATGGCACCGCAGCCGACGATGCAGATTCTCATAGCACGCTCCTGATCCCTTGCATTGACGGACCCCGCCTCAGTGCGCCGGCCGGCGCTGCCAGCTGCTTTCATGGGCCTTCACCAGGCGGTACAGGGTTTCGTGGTAAGGCGCCGGGATGCCGGCCCTGGCCGCCTCCCGCACGATGGCACCGGTAATCCAGTCCACCTCGGTGAGCCGACGGTTGCGCACATCCTCGAGCATCGAGGTCACGTGACCATACTCTTCGTTGCCGGTCTGACCGTGACTCACGGCCTTTACGTTCATCAACCAGGGATCGTCGGCGAGCGAAACACCGCGCGCCTCGGCAATCCGCTTGCCCTCGTGCATCATGGCGTAGACCAGGTGACCGAGATCGGCCAGTTCCTCCCGATGCGCGAACGCCCTGACGTGGGGCAGGTCGGTAATCGCGGATATGCTGTTGACGGCGGAATTGAAGATCAGCTTCGACCACTGGTGTGGCAGCAGATCCTCGTAGGCCTCGGCCTTCAGGCCCGAGTTGTTGATCAGCGCCGCGACATCCCGCACAAAGGCGAAATCCGGCCCGTGACCGGCCCACGGACCGATCCACGTGGCGGTGTCGAGCTCGTATTCGACATGGGTGTCGGAATGCTTGACCCCGCTCATGAACGTGACGCCGGAAATCAGCGGCCATTCGCCGTAGCTGTGAAGCACTTCCTCGCAGCCGAGGCCGTTCTGCACCAGCAACACGGCCGCGCCGGGGAAATGTCCACGCAGCACGGCAGCGCTCTCCCCGACCGCCGTGGCCTTGGTGGCCAGGATGACCAGATCCACGTCCCCGAGATCTCCGGGATCACTGGAGGCCAGCACATTGACGTGAAGATCGGCTTTGCCGCTGACCCTCAGACCGTGGCAATTCAGCTCGCGGGCATGCGACTCACGACGGGTGAGCACAGTGGTCTCGACGCGCCCCCCCAGATGACCGGCGAACAGGCTGCCGATGGCGCCTGCTCCGACGATGCACACCCTGCGAATTTCCTGCATACGCCCCTGCCACGAACTGGTCCCGACCCGGCTGGCAGCCTATCGCAGCCGCGTACCCCCTGTCTTGTTCGAAACTGCATAGGACGTTGATCCTCCGCGCAGGCGCACCCGGGCGCCGCGTCAGGCGTCGCCGGAGGCCGTCGCATCGGCACGCTGGCGCAGCTTGCACGGCGACACGTCGAAACGCTTCCGGAACGAGCGGCTGAAGTGCGCCGGGTCGTTGAACCCGCGCCGGAACGCGATCTCGCTGACGCGCATGTACTTCAGCGCGGGATCGAGCAGATCGTCCCGGGCGGCGCGCAGACGACGGTCCCACAACCACTTGCTCACCGATATGCCCGCCTGGAAGAACAGGCTGTGCAGGTAGCGCATCGAGATGCCGTTGGCCTTCGCGACCTTCTCCGGCGTCATCTCGGCATCCATGAAGTTCGCCTCCATGTACTCGAGAATGCGCCGGAACAGGGCAGACTGCCGCGAGTGGTGGCGTTCGTACTCCTCGTCGGCCTCGGAGCGCAGGATTGCCGCCGTCATGTCGAGCAGGCTCTCGGAAAGGGTGTACTGTTCCGGCAGGCTCAGCTCGCCGGCATCCAGCGCTACCGATCTGAGCATGGCGCACACAACGCTGACCAGGCTTCCCTGCGGCAGCAGCCGCGGACGGAAATGGCG
>JAGPES010000569.1 GCA_018057015.1 Pseudomonadales bacterium
CGCCACCACCAGCACGATCACGCCCATGCCCCCCGCCCAGTGCATGAGGGTGGGCAACAGGTTGATCGACAGGGGCAGGTCGTCGAGCCCGGTGAGCACGGTTGCGCCGGTGGCGGTGAGGCCGGAAACGGCCTCGAAATAGGCATCGGTGAAGCGCAGCTCGGGAATGTAGGCGAGCAGCGGCAAGGCGCCGAACAGCGGCAGCACCACCCAGGTCGAGGCCACGAGCAGGAAGCCATCATGCACCCGCAGGTCGCGTCGTTGCGTGCGCGTAGTCGCCCACAGCAGCAGCCCGGCGACGAAGGTCACGAACAGGGCCTGGTCGTAGGCCAGCGTGGCGCCATCGCCCACCCAGGCCGACACGACGAGCGGAAAGCTCATCAGCAGGCCGAAGATCATGATGATCAGCCCGAGCGCGTTGAGCGCGGGATGGTAGGGGCGCAGGGGCGTCTGCATGTCAGAGGAAGTGGAAGCCGACCTGGAACAGCTTCTCGACCTTCTGCACGAGCTTCCTGCTGGTGCAGAACACGATCACGTGGTCGTTCTCCTCGATCACGGTGTCGTGGTGCGGCATGATCACCGCACGCCGCACCACCCGCCCTTCGTCGTTGCGTTCGTCACGCACGATCGCGCCGATGCTGGTGCCACGCGGCAGTGCGATCTCCTCGATCGCCCGACCGACCACCTTGGAGTCCTTGCGGCTGCCGTGGGCGATGATCTCTAGCGCCTCGGCCGCGCCGCGGCGCAGGCTGTGCACCGCGACCACGTCGCCGCGGCGCACGTGGGCAAGCAAGGTGCCGATCGAGGTGTGCGCCGGCGAGATCGCGATGTCGATCGGCCCACCCTGCACCAGGTCGACGTAGCTCTTGCGGTTGATCAGCGCCAGCGTGCGCCGCGCCCCCATGCGCTTGGCGAGCGAGGCCGACATGATGTTGTCCTCCTCGTCGTTGGTGAGCGCGACGAAGAGGTCGGTCTCGTCGATGCCTTCGCCTTCGAGCAGCTTCTCGTCGGTCGAGTCGCCGCGCAGCACGAGCGCGTGCGACAACTGGGAGGCGAGCATGTCGGCGCGGACGCGGTTCAGTTCGAGGATCTTGACGTGGTAGTTACCCTCGATCGACTGCGCGAGCCGGAAGCCGATGTTACCGCCGCCGGCGATCATGATCCGGCGCATCGGCTTGTCGGAGCGCCGCAGCTCGCCCATCACCTGGCGGATGTGCACCGTGGCGGCGAGGCAGAAGACCTCGTCCCCGGGCAGGATGATGGTGTCGCCCTCGGGCATGATCGGCTCGCCGTTGCGGTAGATCGCGGCGATGCGGACCTCGACGTTGGGCAGGTGAAAGCGCAGCGCCTTGAGCGGATGGCCGACCAGCGGACCGCCCTCGAAGGCGCGCACGCAGATCAGGCTGACCACGCCGTCGGCAAACTCGAGCACCTGCAGCGCCTCGGGGAAGGCGATCAGGCGCTTGATGTAGTCGGTGACGACCTGCTCGGGACAGATCGAGAAGTCGACCGCGAAATTGTCGTCGTTCAGCAGCTCGGGGTGGTCGACGTAATCGGTCGAGCGCAGGCGCGCGATGCGCGTGGGCAGGTTGTACAGCGCCTTGGCGATGCGGCAGGCGCACAGGTTGGTCTGGTCGGACTGGGTGACCGCGATCAGCAGGTCGGCGTCCTCGGCGCCCGCGTCCTTCAGGACTCGCGGCGACGCCGCATTGCCGCAGACGGTGCGGATCTCGAGGCGCTCGCGCAGCGCGGCGAGGTATTCCTCGCTGGTGTCGACCAGGGTGATGTCGTTCGCCTCCGACACCAGGTTTTCCGCAACCGAGGCCCCGACCTGGCCGGCGCCAAGAATGATGATCTTCACCCTGTTCTTCCGACTGAATGTAAGCCGATGATTCTACGCCCGGCACCCATGCCGACAAAGCGGATTGTGCATTGCAGCAATTCCGCCCGCGGCAAGTGCAGCCGGGTCAGTTCTCTTCGTGCCGGCGCCCGGCCTGCAGGCCGAGCTGCTTGAGCTTGCGATAGAGGTGAGTGCGCTCCAGGCCGGTCTTTTCCGCCAGACGGGTCATGTTGCCGCCCTCGAGGCGCAGGTGGTGCTCGAAGTACATGCGCTCGAAGGCTTCGCGTGCCTCGCGCAGGGGTTGATCGAGCGACACCCCGCAGGCCCCCGCCGCCAGATCCGCCGGCAGCAGGCGGCGCACTTCGCTGGCGCCGATCTCCTCTTCCAGGGTACCGAGCGCGAGCGACTTCACCGCCGCACGCAGCTCGGGGTAGCCGCCGGGCCATGGCAGGTTGCGCAACTGGTTGAGCGCTGCGGTCGAGAAGCGGCGCGGCGGCACTTCGCCAGCCTCGACGAGGTGAAGCAGCAACTGGCTGGCGAGTTCGGGAAGGTCGTCGCGCACGTCGGCGATCGACGGCGGCGCCAGACTGACCTCGAACAGGCGGCTGAGCAGCCCCTCTTCCCAGCCCTCGCCGATCAGGCCTTCCAGGCTGCGGTCGCTAGCCACCACGAGGCGCAGGTCATAGCGATCCAGGCGATCGAGCGCGAACGCCAGGTTCTTCTGCTGCGCGCGCGAAAGCCGCGCGAGTTCGCCGACGAAGAGCACGCCACCGTGC
>JAGPES010000570.1 GCA_018057015.1 Pseudomonadales bacterium
ATGTTGCCGGTGTCCGGCGCGCTGCAGTTGAACACCTCCGGCGCGAGGTGCGACTTGCCGGTTTCCTCGGCGATGTACGCGTACTCCACGGTGGTGAGGCCGTGGCCCCCGTCGTGCTCCGTGAGGAAGAAGTTCCACAGTCCGAGCGAGCGCGCCCTGGCCTTCAGCCCCTCGAGGATCTCGATCTGCCGCGGCGTGAAGGCCCAGCGGTCGCCGCTGGCGATCTCCGCCAGGAACTCGCGCTCCAGCGGCAGGATCCCGGTGTCGATGAAGCGTTTCACCTCGTCGAGGATGGGTCGCAGCCGCGCGCTGATGCCTATGTCCATGGTGGTGCCCTGCTCCTGTTGTGCCGTTCGCCGCGCTCAGTAACCGTTCAGCGCCGCGTAGCGGTCGGTGTGGAAGTAGCTGTCGCCGAAGATCTGCCGCAAGGCCGCGGCGCGCTTCACGAAAAAGCCGATCTCGAATTCGTCGGTCATGCCGATGCCGCCGTGCAGCTGCACCGCCTCGTTGACCGCGAGCGTCGCGGCGTCGCCGGCCCTGGCCTTCGCGAGGCTGGCCAGGGGTGCGAGCGCGGTGTGCGGCTCGTCGATGGCACGCAGCGCGCGCAGCACCGCCGAACGCGCCAGTTCCAGCTCGCAGAACAGCACGGCGGCGCGGTGCTGCAGCGCCTGGAACTCGCCGATCACGCGGCCGAACTGCCGGCGCTGCCCGAGGTAGGCCACCGTGCGCGCAAAGGCCTCGCCCGCCACGCCCAGCATTTCCGCCGCGAGGCAGATGCGGCCGATGTCGAGCGCGCGCTCCAGCGATTTCCAGCCCTGGTGCAATTCGCCGAGCAGCTCGCCGCGCGCGTGGTCGAAGCGCACGATCGCGGCATTGCGGCTGTCGACCATCACGGTGCGCTCGATGGCGAGGCCGGCACTGCCCGCCGGCACCAGGAACAGGCTGATGCCCGCGGTTTCTCCCGGCGTGCCGCGACTGCGCGCGGCGACGATGAACGTGTCCGCAACGTGGCCGTCGAGCACCAGGATCTTTTCGCCCGAGAGGTGAAACGCGTCGCCGTCGGCGCGCGCGAGGAGCGCAATCGCCGCCGGGTCGTGGCGCGCGGACTCGTCGACTGCGAGCGCGCACAGCAGCCGCCCCGCGGCGATCGCCGGCAGCAGCTCGTTCTTCTGCGCCGCGGAACCGGCGTCGCGCAGCAGCGTTACGCCGAGGATCGCGGTCGCGAACAGCGGCGAGGCCGCGAGCATGCGCCCGCTTTGCTCGCAGAGTATGCCGGCGCCGGTGTGCGCGAAACCGAGTCCGCCGTATTCCTCCGGCACCAGCATGCCGGCCCAGCCCAGCGCGGCCATCCCGTGCCACAAATCGCGCGAAAATCCGTCGGCGTCGCGCGTATCGCGCAGCCGGCGCAGTGCCGCGGGCGAGGAGTTCTGCTCCAGGAAGCCGCGCGCGGCCTCGGCGAGCATCCTTTCGTCATCGTTGTAGACAAGGGACATGTTCGCTCCTTCGCGCGGCGATCCGGCGCCCCTCAGCCGGGCAGGCCGAGGATGCGCCTGGCGATGATGTTGAGCTGGATCTCGGAGGTTCCGCCCTCGATCGAGTTGCCCTTGCTGCGCAGCCAGCTGCGCGGCACCAGGCCGTCCTCGAAGCGCTCGCCTTCCCAGCCGAGCCCGTCGGCGCCGTGGATCGTCAGCAGCAGTTCCTGGCGCTTCTTGTTCAGTTCCGTGCCGTAGTACTTCAGCAGCGAGGAGGCGGCGCCGGTGCCGACACCGGCCTTCGCCTCGTCCTTCACCCGCTCCAGCGTCAGCCGGAATGCCTCGGCGTCGATCGCGTGGCGCGCGAGATCGTGGCGCAGTCCCGGATCCGCGAGGCGGCCGTCGCGCAGGCCGATGCGCTGCACCGCGATCTCGGCCGGCGTGGCGTGGCCGGCCGCGCCGACGCCGAACAGTCCGCTGATCATCTCGCGCTCGTGCGTCAGCAGGTACTTGGCGATGTCCCAGCCCTTGTTCAGCTCGCCGACCAGGTTTTCCCTGGGCACGCGCACGTTGTCGAAAAATGTCTCGCAGAAGGGCGAATTGCCGCTGATCAGCCGGATCGGACGCGTACTGACGCCGGGCGTCTCCATGTCGAACAACAGGAAGCTGATGCCGGCGTGCTTCGCTGCCTCGATATCGGTGCGCACCAGGCAGAATATCCAGTCGGCCTTGTCGGCGTAGGAGGTCCAGACCTTCTGGCCGTTGACGAGGAAGTGGTCGCCCTTGTCCTCGGCGCGGGTCTGCAAGCCGGCGAGATCGGAGCCGGCGTTCGGTTCGCTGTAGCCCTGGCACCAGCGGATCTCTCCGCGCACGATCGGCGGCAGGAAGCGCTGCTTCTGCTCCTCGCTGCCGTACCTGAGCAGCGCGGGCCCCAGCATCGAGATGCCGAAGCTCTCGAGCGGTGCGCGCGCCTGGATGCGCGCCAGTTCCTCGCGCAGGATCTTCGCCTCGCCCCGGTCGAGACCGCCGCCCCCATGGGCACGCGGCCATTCCGGCGCGGTCCAGCCGCGCGCCGCCATGCGCTCCAGCCACAGCCGCTGTTCCTCGCTGGCGAACACCCACTTGCGCCCGCCCCAGCAG
>JAGPES010000571.1 GCA_018057015.1 Pseudomonadales bacterium
GTTCAAGGGTGATTACTGCGTGAGTGCGAAGTCAACCCAGAGCGCCTGGCGAACATTCCAGCGGAAGTAGAGAGTGGTTTGGAATCATCACTGTGACCTGCCAGGCGACGAGCCGATGGTGAAGATTTGGCGTGCGGAGGATCGAAACCCGCTGGAGCAGGTCGCGCACGTCCGGGGAGGAGTGTCGGCGTCCGATGAATCGGATGACCGTACTTCCTCGGACGCGTGGTCCATGTGTGCCGGCATTGCACGCGCTGCCGCCGGAAAGCAGTCTCGCGCGACCTGGCCGTCAACAGAATTTCTTCACCCATCCCAAACTGCTGACACCTCCGTCGTGCCGCTCACTTCCTGCTCCCGACTGCTGTGGACGGCTACCGTGTGAACTGCCCACAGCGCTGTTTGCCTGCGAGCCTGGAGCGATTTCGCCCATACTTCGTCGTCGACGAACGGATGCGGGTGCGGGTCTGGCCGGAAGCCACCGCGCGCGCGCTGGGCATCCCGCAGGCCGCGGCCAGGGGCCGGCCCTGCTGGCAGCTGCTCGGCAGCAGGGCCCACTGCCAGGCCTGCCGCGGCGAACCCCATGGCGACGCCCCGCCGGCGAGTTGCTGCGCGCGCCTGCACGCGCCTGACGGCGAGCGCGGCTGGTTGGTATGGTCGCCGCCGGGACTGATCGCCAATGGTCCCGCTGGCAGTGCGCTTCTCGAATCCGTGCTCGTGCGCGGGGCGCTGGCGGGGTGTCTGGTGCAGCACTCGCTCGAGGACACGCTGGAGGCGATCCGTCAGGCCTGCGCCGCGGACGACTGCGAGCTGTTCCTGCTCGAGCCTGGAGAGCGCGAGGTGGCCCTGCGCGGCTGCGTCGGCCCGGACCGCGCGGCCTTCCTGGAGCGCACACGAATGCCGCTGGGAGTCGGCTACCCGGGACAGGTCACCGCCACCGGCAAGCCGCTATGTACCAGCCACTTCCAGGAGGACCGCCGGTTCCAGCGCGAGGCGGTCAAGCGGCGGGGCATCCGCACTTTCATCGGGGTTCCACTGATCGAGAGCGGGCGGGCCATCGGCTATCTCGGTCTCGCCTGGAAGGACGCGCACATTCCGGTCGATTGGGGCCTGCGGCTGCTGGAGGCAGTGCGCCCGATCGCCCTGGTCACCGCGCGCCTGGGGCGCGGCGCGCTGCCGCCGTCCGCGCCCCGTACCGCGTCGGTTCGCTGCCTGGGGACGTTCGCCATCGTCGGTGAGGGCTGGATGCTGGGTGTCGCCGCCTTTCCCCGTCGTAAGGCCGTCGATCTGCTGCGCCACCTGCTACTGGCGCGCGGCACTGCGGTGTCGCGCGACGCACTGATCGAGCACCTGTGGCCCGACATCGACCCGGAAACCGGCGCCAACCGGCTCCACGTGGCCTTGCACGCGCTACGCGGGGTGCTGAGGAAGGCGCTGCCCGGCGCGAAAGCAGGCCTGGTCCAGCACCGGTACGGGCACTACCGGATCGACGCCGACGCGCTGGGACCGGTGGACGCGTTCCGGTTCGCCGACGCACTGGACGAGGCCCGCTGCCGCGCGCGCAAGGACGATCTGGATGGCGCGCTCGCCTGCCTGGAGCAGGCGCTGCCGCTGTACCGCGGCGAGCTTTTCGCCGATGCCGAGGACGTCGCCTTCGAGGTGCCGCGGCAGAACTTCCGCGACCGCCATCGCGAGGCGTTGCGCCTATTGGTGGACCTGTATCTGCGCCAGGACCGGATCGAGGCGGCACTGGCGGCCCTGACCGAGACCCGCGAACGCGCAGCCTGCGACAGCGACTGGCACGACGCGCTGTTGCATGAGGTCGCCGAACGCCGTCGCCTGCCGCGCGCGCTGTAGCGCGGCATTCAAACTCCGGTCAGGGCTGTAGCGTTGCCCCGAGGCGATGCCGACCCGGCCGGAACAGGACCAGCGCCGCCGCCAGTGCAGCCAGCGCCGGCACGACGAGCAGCAGCATGCCCCAGTCCAGATGCAGCGCTCCGGTGCGCGGATCGAAGGCCAGGCAACGCAGCGCTGGTTCGACTTTCACCGGGTAGTAGGGCATGACTCGTCCGCGCAATTCCCAGACCAGTTCGCGCAGGCGCTGGGTCTGCCCCGGCCCGCCGCTCAGCGCGCGGATCACGCGGCCATCGCGCACCGCCACCAGTAGCGATCCGTGGTCGTACTGTTTCGAAGCGGATTGGCGCCGATACCAGAACTCCAGCGCACCGGTGATCTGCGCGAGCGCGGCGTGCTCGGCCACGGCAAAGTACCAGTGCGGATTGTCCAGCAGCCCGAAGGCGCGTGCCTGGGTGCGCAGGTCGGCGACGGTGTCCGCTTCATCGAAGCTCAAGGCCAGCACCCGGTAGTCTTTGCCCAGCCCGCCGACCTGCGTCGTGGCATCGTCAATCCACTCCAGGAACGGCTGGCACACGCCGGCGCAGCGACCATAGAAGAAGGTCACCAGCAGGGCCTGGCCTTGCCCCAGTTCGGAGAGCATCCGTTCGTCGCCGTTTGCCAGTTGCAGCGGAATGTCTGGCACACTGCGGCCTTCGATTCGCGCTTCGGCGCGGGTTGCGGGCAGCCGCGCAGGTTCTGCCGCTACTACGCC
>JAGPES010000068.1 GCA_018057015.1 Pseudomonadales bacterium
GTGCCAGCACGGATCCCATCATCGCCTTCATCGGAGTCCTCCCCGGGCCCTGCCGGCTGCGCCCCGCACAGCCTGTCGCTTTGCACATGGCGGATTCTAGGGGTGCCGCTGTGCGGTGTCGATTGTTCATTCACGCTCCTCGAGCGCGCGTAGCGATGCAGCAGGCGCATCGCTCAGGGCGGCGCCCCCGGCGACAATGCCGGGTGGCGGCGGTCGCATGGTGATCGTCGCTGCGGCGCATGCGCCCGGTCATGGCGCGAAAACCATGCCTGCTGCTTCGATCTGGATCGTCGTACCCGCCTCTCCGGCAATGATCCGCTGAAGATCCGCGAGTGCGCCGATCGCTGCGGCTCTGCCAGTAGTGGCCGCGAAGCGGCACGCGGCGTCGACCTTTGGCCCCATCGAGCCGGCGGCAAAGGGAATTGCGGCAACTGCGGCCGGCGCGCTGCGGCGGATTGCCCGCTGCGTGGGCGTGCCCCAGTCGAGGTAGACGGCATCCACATCCGTCAGCATCACGAACATGTCCGCGCCGAGCTCGCGCGCAAGCAGTTCAGAGCACAGATCCTTGTCGATCACGGCTTCCACGCCGACGAGCGTTCGACCCGCACCCTGCTGATACATGATGGGGATCCCGCCGCCCCCCGCGCATATCACGATGGTGTCGCGCTCGAGCAGCCACTTGATCGGACGGATCTCGACGATGCGCTTGGGTAGGGGCGATGGCACCACGCGACGCCAATTCGCGCCGTCGGGCCGGAAAGTCCAGCCTCTCTCCAGCGCCAGGCTGTCCGCTTTGTCCTTGCCATAGACCGGCCCGATGAACTTGGTCGGGTTCCGGAACCCCGGATCATCCGGATCCACCTCGACCATCGTGAGCACGGTGGCGCAGGGTGTCTCGGAAGGCAGGAGGTTGCAGAGTTCTTGTTCGATCATGTATCCGATCATGCCCTCGGTCTCGGCGCCGAGCACGTCGAGTGGATATGCCTCTTCGGGCTTGTACGCGGCGCCTTGCAGCGCGAGCAACCCGACCTGGGGGCCGTTGCCGTGGCTGATCACCAGTTGATGCGCACCGGCAATCGGCGCCAGTGATTCGGCCGCCGTGCGGATATTCGCGCGCTGCACTTGCGCGGTCATCGGCTGATCGCGTCTGAGCAGGGCGTTTCCGCCCAGTGCTACCACGATGCGCATTGCTCAGGGTCGCGCAGTTATTCGAAGCATTGATCTGTCCTGATTGTCCGGGCGAAGCCGTACCTACAAATATTTCTCCATCGGCCACAACGCAAAGAAGCCCGAGCGCACGCGGCGCCCCCACGATGTCGCGGGCTCCTTGTCCGCACGCGCACCGCCTGGCGCCGAGGCATCGCTGCGCCACACCAGGTTTCCGTGCGCGTCGCGTTCCACCCGCCAGCTGTTCTCGGCGCGCATATTCTGCTCGATGGCGTCCGCGATGCTGCCGGCCAGCTCGGGGCTCTCGATGACCAGCCCCGATTCGGCGTTAAGGTACCGGGAGCGCATGTTCAGGTTGAGTGAGCCGACGTAGACGGTTCGGCGGTCCAGCACGTAGGTCTTGGCGTGCAGGGCAAAGACGTGCGGCGGCACGCAGGCCGCGGGATTCATCACGAGGTCGTGACAGGACGCCGCATCGGGGCGCAGTTCGTGCAGTTCCACGCCGCTCGCGAGCAGGCGCTCGCGGCGCCGCGCGTAGGCGGCGTGATTGGGGATCACGTCGTTCGAGGCCAGCGAGTTGGTCAGCGCACGCACGTGAATGCCTAGACCGTCCAGTGTCGCCATGCCGGCGAGAGTCGCGTCGTCCGGCACCAGGTAGGCCGATTCGATCAGCAGTTCCTTGCGGACCGTGGCGGCGATCTCGCTCAGCGCGCTGGAACTGGCCTGAGGCAGCGCGGTTTGCGCCACCGCATCGGGCGCCGGGGGCAGGTCGTGCACCAGGGTGGTCCGCGCGTGTGTCATCTGCGCGAAGCTTGCACGCAGGCACTCCGCCACGTCGGAGCGTTGCGGGAGCACGCCGTGCAGCGATTCGATCCTGCTTGCGGCCCGCTCGAATGCCTTGACGTCGGGACTCGCCGCGGCATCGAGGGGTTTGCCTGCGACATCCTCGATCGTGCGGCTGAGCGGGGCATTCCAGAAGTCGTCGAACAGTTCACCGGTCGTCGTGACCACGGGGCCGACGGCGACCACGTCGCGGTCACGGAAGTTGAGGTGCGGGTTGGCATCGAAATACTCGTCGCCGATATTGCGGCCGCCGATGATGGTGGCCGAGTCGTCGACCGTGAAGGTCTTCACGTGCATGCGCCGGTTGAGTCGCGCGAAATCGCCCAGCAGGTTCAGAACCCGCCCGGCGCCGTGGCGCCGCACGAAGGGGTTGTAGACGCGCACCTCGATGTTCGGGTGGGAATCCAGCAGCGCCAACGCCGCGTCGCGCCCCGCCACGTTCACGTCATCGAGCAGCAGGCGCACGCGCACGCCGCGCTCCGCGGCCGCGTAAAGGCGGTGTGCCAGGTAAATTCCGGTCGTATCACTGTTCCAGATGTAGTACTGCAGGTCGATCGCGCGCTCGGCGGCCTCGATCAGCGCGGCACGCTCGAGGAAGGCGTCGCGTCCGGTGTCGAGCACGCGCACGCCACCCAGGCCGTCAGGCAGGTTGCGCGCGGCGGCGAGCTGACCGAGCGACGTCGCGCTGCCGGCGCTGAAATGTGCCTCGGGCGCGAGCTCATCCGCCTGCGGCGGCAGGCTGGCGCAGCCGCCCGGCAATGCGAGCAGCGCGATCATGCACCAGCGCGCCGCATTCCCCGCGGGTTGGACGGTGCGACCGGTCCCGGCGCGAATAGAGCCCGCGATGGTCACGCCGGGGTGCAGGAGCCGATCATCACGATGGCGCCGTCACGCCCCGTGATCGTGGCGTACATGCGTCCGCTACTGGCGTCTATCACCATCGCCCAGGCCTGCCCTGCGTCGGCCCCCTGCAGCAGCAACTGCTCGGTGGTCCTCTCGAGCTGCAGTATAGGCAGCGAACGCCTGGCGCCGCCGACCGTTTTCTTCGCCGCGTCGACGCGGATGAAGGCGGGTGCACCCATCTGCGCGGGCGTTCCGGTGAGACACTCCGCGTCTTCCGCGCAATCCATGGCGAGCACCGGCGCGCAGATCAGTTCGTGCGAGCCGTCGAAATCGGCAGCCATCGCGGTGCCTGCGGCGCAGGCGGTGGTCAGCACGAATACACCAATTCCTTTCATGATTGCTTCCTTGTTCACTTGACGGTGTAGCCGCGCCCTTCGAGGCACGCGCCGTATGCACGGTTGTAGCTGTCGATCTGCGCCTGGGTACCGCTGGCCGCAACCTGGTCGCGCGCAGCGGCATTCTGGCGCGCGCGCCGACCGCCGAGCATGGTGCCGGCCACGGCGCCGATGGCAGCCCCCTGGCCGGTGTCGCCCGCGATGGCCCCTATCGCCGCGCCGCCCAGGGCGCCGCGGGCCGCGCCACCGACTCGCTCACCGCCGCCGACAGAGGACGAATTCTGCGCAGGCGGCTGTTGCGCGACTGCCGCCGGGTCTATGCCGGTGTACTGCTTCGCCCATACGTAGCACTCGCCCTCGTCCTTCTGCTGCTGCGCTGGGCTCTGTCCCTTGGCTGGATAGACAATGGGCTGTGCCCAGGCGGGTGTGCTCGCGGCCAGCGTCATCGAGACGACTGCAAGCACCTTGCTGATCTGACGCATTCGATACTCCTGATCTTCCGACCGTTTTTTGCGTTCCGTGGCGGACGCGAGCCGGGTGGGGCCGCGGTGTGATGCGCGTGACCGGAGTCACCGCGGCACTTTATCTCAGGCGCCCGAGAAATTGAATGCACCACAGGGCGAATTTGCATTTGGTGACAGCACGGACGGTCACGCGCCGCACAGGTATCTGGGTGTAAACTCGACGCTGGGTTCGCCCCGTCGGAGATTTCGCTGCGAGATCCGGAATTCGCCAGCCGCGCTGCCGCCGACCCGCGCAAGAGTGAGACAGCTACTGCATGATGAAATACCGAGACTACCTTCAGGCGCTTGGCGCCGGGCGACGCGAGTTGAGCTTCAGCGAACTGGTGGCGCCACGCGGTGCGCAGGGGCGGCCCGCAGTACTGAAACTCGAAGCCGCCGAGGTTGCCGCGCTGCTGCGCCCCTATGTCAGCGTGCGTTTCATGGAGCAGTTCCGCGCCGTCGTCCCGCTTGCGCTGTACCTTGCGCTGTTCCAGATCGTGATCCTGCGCCAGCTCATCGACGACTCCTGGCTGATCACGGGCGGGCTGCTCGCGGTCATTGTCGGGCTGATGCTGTTCATGGAGGGACTCAAGCTGGGCCTGATGCCGCTCGGCGAGCTGATCGGCAGCACGCTGCCGCGCCGTTCGCCGCTGCCGCTGGTGCTGTTCATCACGCTGCTGCTCGGGATCGGCGTCACCTTTGCCGAGCCCGCGATCGGTGCGCTGAAGGCCGCCGGGCAGAATGTTGCCGTGGAGCGCGCGCCCTATCTCTGGGCGATGCTGAACCTGTGGACCGGCACGCTGGTGCTCGTGGTCGGCGCCAGCGTGGGGCTGGCCGCCGTGGTCGGCACGTTGCGCTTTCTCTACGGGTGGAGCCTCAAGCCGCTGGTCTACGCGTCGCTGGTTCCCGCCCTGGGGCTCACGCTGGTCGGCGCCCGGGATCCGGAGCTGGCCAAGGTGCTGGGGCTTGCGTGGGATGCGGGCGCCGTCACCACGGGGCCGGTGACGGTGCCGCTTGTTCTCGCGCTCGGCATCGGCATCGCGGCGGCCGCCGGGAAGGGGGGCTCGGGCCTCTCTGGCTTCGGCATCGTGACGCTGGCCTCGCTGTTTCCGGTCATCGGCGTGCTGCTGCTTGCGTTCTACGTGGTCGCGACCTCGGACACGGTAGCCATCGTCGCCGCGGCGCACGATGCGGCGCGCCTCGCGACGGCCGTGTTGCCGTGGCACGAGAGAAGTCCATTCGTCGAGATCGTGATGGGCGTGCGGGCGATCCTGCCGCTGGTGCTGTTCCTGGCGCTGGTGCTGCGCCTCGTGCTGCGCCAGAAACTTCCGCGCCGCGGCGAGATGCTGCTCGGCATCGCGATGACCATGGCTGGCATGTGCATCTTCAACCTCGGCCTGAGCTACGGACTGTCCGCGCTCGGTGGCAGCGCGGGCGAACTGGTTCCCGCGGCGTTCATGGAGCTCGAGGGTGCCGAGGATTCGCCGCTGTACCGCTACGGGGTCGGTCTGGCGGTGGCTCTGGTGTTCGCATGGGTGCTCGGTTTCGGCGCTACCGTGGCCGAGCCGGCACTGAACGCGCTGGGCGTCACGGCCGAGACCCTGACCAGCGGTTTCTTCCGCAAGCGCACGCTGATCATGGCGGTCTCGGTCGGGGTGGCCTGCGGCATCGCCGCGGGCGTGGCGAAGCTGGTGTTCGACCTGCCGCTCGTGTGGCTGGTCGTGCCGCCCTACCTCGTGGCGGTGGCCCTGACCGCGTTTTCGTCGGAGGAGTTCGTCAACGTCGCGTGGGACAGTGCCGGCGTGACCACCGGGCCCATCACGGTGCCCCTGGTTTTGGCCATGGGCATAGGGCTGGGCAATGCGACGCATGCGGTCGAGGGGTTCGGCATCCTGTGCCTCGCCTCCATCGGCCCGATCATCAGCGTGCTCGCAACCGGGCTGTGGGCACGCTACAAGGCGGAGCGCGAGGCAAGCGCCACCACGCGCGGCGAGGCGCCGCAGACATGGCAGCATGAAAAGGCAATTCCATGAAGAGTGAGCAGATCACGTACCTCACCGATGTGGCGCTGATCACCTGCGTGGTCACGGCCGGCCGCGCCGACGCGGTCATCCGTGCGGCGCAGGAGATGGGCGCCGGCGGTGCCATCGTGTACCACGCGCGCGGCATCGGCGTGCGCGAGCGCCTCGGCCTGCTCGGGATCGCGGTGGAAGCGGACAAGGAGGTCGTGAGCCTGCTCGTTCCCACCGACCAGCAGGACATCGTTTTCGAGGCGGTCTATCGCGCCGCAGAACTGGATGTGCCGGGTGCCGGCATCGTGTACCTGACGCCGGTCGAGAAGATGGCGACCTATGTGCCACGCGAGATCCGCCAGCGCACGCAACGGCAGGAAGACTCTGCATGAGCGAGGCGAGCCCCTTGGCACCGGTACCGCGCGAGGCGGCGAGACTGATCAGCTGCGTGCTTCCCGACGACGGCACCGATCGCGCCTTGATGCGGGCGCTGCGCGATGAACGCGGCATCACGCGAGCCGACAGTGTCTATTGTCGTGGTGTCTCGATCCTGCGCGAGGCACGAGCACCGCGCGGAAGACTGCCCGAGCCGAGCCTGGCGCGCCTGGTGACGGTGGTGGCGGACGCGGAAGAGGCCGATGCGCTGTTCGAGTTCATCCACGAGCGTGCCGGCGTCGGGCGATCGGGGGGCGGCACCATCTTCATGACCCGCCTGATCATGGCTACATCGATGCGCTTACCGCAGGGGGCGCCCACGGAGTCCGACGGCCGCAACGGCAGCGGCGCGCGCTGAACGCCTGATCGGTGGCCGTGCCGCAGGGAACCAGGATCGACACCCCGGTGGCATTGCGCAGCGCTTCGCCATTCGCGACATTTGGTTTGCATTTCATGACGCATGCGTTAAGGTGCCGCCCGTTACGGGCGTGACCCTCCGGGGCGCGCCTGCCCCCCGGGCTACGGAAATTCTCCCGCATGGTCAACCTGATACGCGCCGTTGCGCTCACGAACTACGCCGAGATCGCCCGGCAATTCTCCCTCGACCCGGTTCTCCTGCTGCGCCGGCATGGCATGAGCCACAAGCTGATCGCGGATCCGGAGCGGCGCATCCCGATCCGGCCGGTGATGGCGTTGCTCGAAGAGTCGGCACGGCTGGCCGACTGCCCGAGCTTCGGCCTGCGCATGGCTGAATCGCGACAGCTCTCGGACATTGGTCCGCTCAGCCTGCTGCTGACCCACCAATCAACGCTCGGTGATGCGCTGCGTACCCTGGTCGAATACCGCGAGTTTCTCAACCCCTCGTATGCCCTGGACATCGAGCAGGTGGGGAATGCCGTGTTGGTGCACTCGCGGCTGATGGGCGGCGGTGTCCTGTACTCGCCGCAGAGCGAAGAGCTGGCCATGGGCGTGCTGGCTCGCATGTGCAACGCGCTGCTCGGCGCGCGGTGGCACCCGCGCCGTGTGCAGTTCACTCATAATGCACCGCCGGACCCGGGTGTGCACCGGCGCGTGTTCGGTTGCGCCGTGGAGTTCGGTCGCGAGTTCAACGCCCTGGTGCTGAGAGGCACCGACCTGGAGCAGCCGAATTCCAGCGCCGACGCGGGGATGGCGCGTTTCGCGCGGCGCTATGTCGATTCGCTGCGCGGGGCGAGCAAGGATCATTCGGTGGTGCTCGAGGCGCGCAAGGCCATCTACCTGATGTTGCCGGCGGGACGCGCGACCATCGAGCAGGTCGCGTATGGCATGGGCGTGAATGTGCGCACCCTTCAGCGCCGGCTGGATGACGCCGGCGTGACCTTCTCGGGGTTGCTCGACGAGGTGCGCAGCGAGCTGGTGTTGCGTTACCTGGAGAATCCCGATCTCTCGCTGGCGCGCATCGCCGGGATGCTCGGTTACGGAATGCCCAGCTCGTTCACGCGCTGGTTCAACGCGCAGTTCGGCATGGCGCCCCTGGTATGGCGCAGGGCCCTGACCAGGGAAGGCTGATGCATGGCGCGACGGTCTTCGCGGCCTCTCGCTGGACAGCGACCGCGACAGCGACGAAGATTCGCGCCTCCAGTTCCATACCGATAGCCACAACCGGAGCGCTGCCATGTCCGACGAAGTCCTGCTGCACGAGACAGACGGCATACTCACGATAACCATCAACCGACCGACCGCGAAGAACGCGGTCAACCTGGCGGTGGCCACGGGCATAGCGGCGGCGATCGACCGCCTCGACGCCAGCCCGGCGCTGCGCGTGGGTATCCTGACCGGCGCCGGGGGTGCCTTCTGCTCCGGCATGGACCTGAAGGCCTTCCTGACCGGGGAAATGCCGATGCTGCCCGGGCGCGGATTCGGCGGGCTGGTGGAAGCGCCGCCGCAGAAGCCGCTGATCGCCGCGATCGAGGGCTACGCGCTGGCCGGCGGCCTGGAGCTGATGCTGGCCTGCGATCTCGCGGTGGCCGGTGAGAACGCACGCTTCGGCATTCCCGAGACCAGGCGCGGCCTGGTGGCCGCCGCCGGCGGGTTGGTGCGCCTGCCGCGCATGGTGCCGTACCGGCTCGCGCTGGAACTGGCGCTCACCGGGGAGATGATCCCGGCGTCGCGCGCCTACGAGCTCGGCCTGCTCAACCGCGTCGTGCCCGCGGGGGAGGCGCTGGACGGCGCGCTGGCCCTGGCGCGATCCATCGTGGCCAACGGCCCGCTGGCCGTTGCGACCAGCAAGCGCGTCATGCGCGACTCGGCCAGCTGGAGCGATGCCGAGCTGTGGCCCAGGCAGAATGCCGCGACGGCCGCGATATTCGACAGCGAGGACGCCCGCGAGGGTGCCGCGGCCTTTGCCGAGAAACGCGCACCGGTCTGGAAGGGCAGATAGCGCGGTACGGGCCGCGGCGCGATCACGGCTTCACCATCAATTTCACGGGAGACGGGACATGGAAATTGCGGGAAGGGTAGCGATCATTACCGGTGGCGCCTCGGGACTGGGCGAAGCCACCGTGCGGCGCCTGGCGCGGATGGGCGCGAAGGTCGCGATATTCGACATGAACGAGACGCGCGGCAGCGCCATCGCCGCCGAGCTCGGGGCGAACGTGAGCTACCACAATGTCAACGTCACCAGCGAGGAGTCGGTGCAGGCGGCGATCGCGACGGTGATGGAAAAGCACGGTGCGCTGCACATCTGCTGCAACTACGCCGGCATCGGCAACGCGATCAAGACCCTGGGCAAGCAGGGCGTTTTCCCGCTCGCGGAGTTCAACAAGGTCATCCAGATAAACCTGGTCGGTACCTTCAACGTACTGCGGCTCGCCGCCGAGCAGATGGCCAGGCACGATCCGCTCACCCGTGACGGCGTGCGCGGCGTGATCATCAACACCGCCTCGATCGCGGCCTACGAGGGCCAGATCGGGCAGGCGGCCTACAGCGCCAGCAAGGGCGGCGTGGTGGGCATGACACTGCCGGTGGCGCGCGATCTCGCGTCCTATGGCATACGCGTCAATACCATCGTGCCGGGGCTGATCAACACGCCGCTGTTCCAGTCGCTGCCCGAGCCGGCGGTGAAGGCGCTGGGCCAGCAGGTGCTGTTCCCGCAGCGTCTCGGCGAGCCCGACGAGATCGCGCATCTCGCGGTCGCGATCATCGAGAACGACTACATCAACGGCGAGTGCATCCGCATGGACGGCGGCATCCGCATGCCGCCGCGCTGAGCGTCATATCGTGCCCGGTTGCGCGCCCGGAAGCCCGTCGTGCGTCGCTGGCTTTGCTGCCCGCTCTTGCCATGCGGGGCACGCGCAAGTACGTCCATGTAGCTCAGCGTCGCATCCCTGCGACGCACGGCCCCGCACGTCAAGCGCGGGCAGCAAACCCGCTCGGCGAGCGTCCCACCAAGCCTGCCGAGCGGCCTCGCTGTCCGGCCGGCGCATAAGGGGCCGTGCGCCGCAGGGATGCGGCGCCAGAGCCTACAGGGACGTACTTGCCGCGGGCCCCGTTGCGGTGGCCGGGCGGCGAGGCCAGCGACGCGCCCTTCGAGCGCGCGGGCACTTCAACGCTCAACGGGTGGTTCCTTCAATACAGCAGGCTGCAGCGAGGAGAGGGTGCGCCCGGCGTGGCGCTCGGCGCCGGCGCGGAACATCTCCAGGGTGACCGCCTCCGGTTGCGCGGCTAGATCCGCGACCACGTCGTCGAGGCTCTTGCGCCCGCCGCTGGCAGCACGGATTTCGGCATCGAGCGTGCGCAGCACGCCTACCGCGCGGGCGGTGGTGGCTCCCGCGGAACGCGGGGCGTCGAGCGGGCCGGCTTCGCGCGCGGCCCAGTCGGCGAGCGTGCGGTGCGCCTGTTCGAAGCGCGCGGTACTCACCGTGCCGGAGCGGTGCAGCGTCTCCAGCGAGTAGTACTCGGCCAGTCCCTCCACGATCCAGTCCGCCTGCGGGCCGCTCCTGGCGCGCATCGCGACGTGCACCAGTTCGTGGATGAAGGTGCTGGTGGCGTTCTCGCTGATCATCGGGCGGTCGGAGTGCACGTACAGCGAGCCCGGGCCTGACAGCGCGCCGCGCCACATCGGGTCGTCGGCGCCGACTACCAGGATGCGCCCGGGGAACGCCGGAAATATCTCCTGCAGTGTCGGCAGGGTCCAGCGGAAGAAGGCCATGATGTCCATGCGCCGCAGGCCCTGGCCGGTGGGGGCGCCGATCACGACCCGCGTGTTGCCGATCCTTTCGCGGCGCACGCCCAGGTCGCCGAGCAGCAGCCAGCCGGTCGGGCGGTCAAAATTGCCGCGCGGGTCGTCGATCCTGAACCGGCCGCTGCGATAGCGTGGCCACGGCGACTCTACCGACCAGCCTTCGGGCACCTCGAGACGCAGCTTCGCCTGCGACTGCGTGCCGTCCTGGTAGTCGATGCGTTTTACCGGCACCAGGTCCTCGGCGCGGAACAGCGCCCACGTGTCGGTGACCACGCCGTCGTAGCGACCAGACTGCCGCTGGCTGGTGAGCAGCACCTTGTACTGGAGCCACGCGTCGTCGGCGGGCGGTTTCCACAACACGGTGTTACCGTCCTGCGTGATGCTGCCCTCGCCCTTGAAGCCCTTGTAGCGCGCCGGGTCGATCTCCAGTCGCATCCAGCGCACCCACTCGGGGTGGCGCGTGAGGCGGATGCGCACCGTGGCCCACGGCTCGCCGGCCTTGATCCAGGCCGTGTACAGCACGCCGTACTGCGGGCGCTGCGCGGCAGGATCCGGCTCGGCGGCTGCAAGCCGTGTGCCGGCCAGTGCCATGCTCGTTACCAGCAGGCTGAAACAGATCGCGCGCCGCATCGAACTTCCTCCGCAGGATCGGGTCGAAGCGCGGCGTGCGCTGGCGCGCGGGCGCGGCTTCGATGTCACCACGGCCACTATAGTGAGGGGTGCTGCGCGCAACAATGCATTAGTCCCGTGCCAGCGGAGCACGGGCGGTTGCTGGAGGGCAGGGGCATGGGTATAGTTCGGCGCCATTTCAGGTTGCTTGGGACAGCGGGGGCGCGCGCATGATCGAAGTCACGCAGCTCGGCAAGAGCTTCGGGGAACTGGCCGCGGTGCGCGGCATCGATTTCACCGTGCACCCGGGCGAGGTGCTGGGCTTTCTCGGCCCCAACGGGGCGGGCAAGTCCACCACGATGAAGATGATCGCGGGTTTCATCGCGCCGACCACCGGCAGCGTGCGCGTCTGCGGTTGCGACGTGCAGGA
>JAGPES010000069.1 GCA_018057015.1 Pseudomonadales bacterium
CGGTATCCGGGGCGTGCCGTCGCCGGCAGGCGTGGTGGGAAGCGGCACTCGGGTGTTCCGCCGTCGCGCGACGCTCAGATTTCCATCAGGTCCTTTTCCTTGCCGGCAAGCTGCTGGTCGATCTCGGCGACGGAGCGGTCGGTGAGCTTCTGCACGTCGTCGAGCGCGCGGCGCTCCTCGTCCTCCGAGATCGCCTTGTCCTTGAGCAGGTCCTTGAGGTCGCCGTTGACGTCCTTGCGGATGTTGCGCACCGCGACGCGCGCGGCCTCGGCCTCGTGCCGGGCCTGCTTGATGTAGCCCTTGCGCGTCTCCTCGGTGAGCGCCGGCATCGGCAGGCGGATCACCGTGCCGGCGGTCGAGGGATTCAGGCCCAGGTCCGACTTCATGATGGCCTTTTCCACCTCGGGCACCATGTTCTTTTCCCACGGCGTGACGACCAGCATGCGCCCGTCCTCCACCGTGATGTTGGCCACCTGGCTGAGCGGCATCTCGCTGCCGTAGTAGGACACGCGCACGCCGTCGAGCAGGCTCGGGTGAGCACGGCCGGTGCGGATCTTGTTCAACGCGGTGCCGAGCGCCTCGACGCTCTTGCGCATCCTGGACTCCGCGTCCTTCTTGAGTTCGTTGATCACGCTGGTTCCCTCTGCTGCTTATTCGATCAGGGTGCCTTCGTCACCGCCCATGACGATGCTGAGAAGCGCGCCCGGCTTGTCCATCGCGAACACCCGCACCGGCATGTGGTGGTCCTGGCACAGGCAGATCGCCGTGAGGTCCATCACGCCCAGCTTGCGCGCGAGCACTTCGTCATAGCTCAGGCGCTCGAAGCGCACGGCGTCCGCATTGGCGAACGGGTCGGCGGTGTAGACGCCGTCGACCTTGGTGGCCTTGAGCACCAGTTCGGCCCCGACCTCGATACCGCGCAGGCAGGCAGCGGAATCGGTGGTGAAGAACGGGTTGCCGGTGCCGGCGGCGAAGATGACCACGTCGCCCTGCGCGAGCTGGCGGATCGCCTTGCGCCGGTCGTAGTGATCGACGATACCGCTCATCGGGATCGCCGACATGATCGAGGAGGAGATGTTGGAGCGCTCGAGCGCGTCGCGCATCGCGAGCGCGTTCATCACGGTGGCCAGCATGCCCATGTGATCGCCGGTGACGCGATCCATCCCCGCGGCATGCAGTGCCGCACCGCGAAACAGGTTGCCGCCGCCGATCACCAGCGCCACCTGCACGCCGATGCCGACCAGCTGGCCGACCTCGAGCGCCATGCGGTCGAGGATGCGCGGGTCGATGCCGAGACCGTCGCTGCCCAGCGCCTCGCCGCTCAGCTTGAGCAGGATACGCTTGTATTTCTTGTCCTTGTGCTTGTGCATCACGACGCCTGACTGCAGTTTACCGCGCGCAAGTCTACAGCTAACCGTGCGCGGCGTCTGCGGAACATTTGCCGGGCGCGAACCAAGCTTGGTCGCCACGCGCCAGCCGCTGCGCCTGGCCGCCGCAGCGGGGCACGCGGCAAGCACGTCCCTGTGGGCTCTGGCGCCGCATCCGTGCGGCGCACGGCCCCTTTTGCGGCAACCAGGCGCAGCGGCTGGCCCCGACGGCTCCGCTCTCAGCCCTTGAGTTGCGCGGCTACTTCCGCGGCGAAGTCCGTCTCTTCCTTCTCGATGCCCTCGCCCACCTCGAAGCGCACGAAGCCTGCGAGTTCTGCACCCGACTGCTTCAGCAGCTTGCCCACCGTGGTGTCGGGATCCTTCACGAAGGCCTGTTCCGAGAGGCTGATCTCGGACAGGAACTTGCGCACGCGGCCTTCGATCATCTTGGCGACGATGTCCGCGGGCTTGCCGCTGTCGGCCGCCTGGGCGATCAGGATCTCGCGCTCCTTCTCCACCACTTCCGCGGGCACCTGCGCCGGTGTGGCGTACTGCGGGTTGATCGCGGCGATGTGCATGGCCACATCGCGCGCCAGCTCGGCCGAGCCGCCTTCCAGGCCGACCAGCACGCCGATGCGGTTGTTGCCGTGCACGTAGCTGCCGACGACGCCAGCGGCGACGTCCAGGGTGCGCACGCGGCGCACCGTGATGTTCTCGCCGATCTTCTGCACCAGCGCCTCGCGCTCCGCTTCCAGCGCGCCGCTCATCAGCGCGGCCACGTCATCGCTGCGACTCGCCAATGCCCGGTCGGCGACCTTGTTGACGAAACCGAGGAAGTTGCCGTCGCGCGCCACGAAATCGGTTTCGCTGTTCACCTCGAGCACCAGCCCGAAGCCCGGCTCGGCCACGCGCACGCAGACCACGCCGTCCGCGGCGGTACGACCGGCCTTCTTGGCCGCCTTCATGCCGCTCGACTTGCGCAGCTCCTCGATGGCGAGCTCGATGTCGCCGTTCGCCTCGACCAGCGCCTTCTTGCACTCCATCATGCCCAGACCGGTGCGTTCGCGCAGATCCTTCACCATGCCAGCCGTAATATCAGCCATCCCGATGTCCTCCGAAAAAACAGGTTGTGCAAGCGAAAGCGGCGGCCACCGGGCCGCCGCAATCGCTACGATGCCGGCCGCCTGGGCCAGCCGGCAGGTTCCGGTCAGCCGTTCTGCGCTTCCGCGCCCAGCTCGACGAATTCGTCCCTGGCCACCACGCCGCCTTCCTGGCGACCCGCCACGCACGCATCCGCCACCGCGGAAACGTAGAGCTTGATCGCGCGGATGGAGTCGTCGTTGCCCGGGATCAGGTAGTCGATCCCTTCCGGGTCGCTGTTGCTGTCGCAGACGCCGATCACCGGGATGCCGAGCTTGTTGGCTTCGGTCACCGCGATGCGCTCGTGGTCGACATCGACCACGAAGATCGCGTCGGGCAGGCCGCCCATGTCCTTGATGCCGCCGATGCTCTGCTCGAGCTTGGCCATCAGGCGCGTGCGCATCAGCGCTTCCTTCTTCGTCAGGCGGGCGAAGGTGCCGTCCTGGCTCTGCTGCTCGAGCTCGCGCAGGCGCTTGATCGAGGCGCGGATCGTCTTGTAGTTGGTCAGCATGCCGCCGAGCCAGCGATGGCTCACGTAGGGCATGCCGGCGCGCAGCGCCTCTTCCTGCACGATCTTGCTCGCCGAGCGCTTGGTGCCGACGAAGAGCAGGCGGTTCTTGTTGGAAGAAAGCTGCTGCACGAATTGCAGCGCGTTGTTGAACGCGGGAACCGTGTGTTCCAGGTTGATGATATGGACCTTGTTGCGGGCGCCGAAGATGTATTGCTTCATCTTCGGGTTCCAGTAACGGGTCTGGTGACCGAAGTGGACGCCAGCCTGCAACATTTCCTTCATGGAAACGGAAGTAGTCATGATTGCACCTTGTCGTATCAGGGTTGAGCCTCCATGCACCCCATGGACTGACCCGCGCTGCGCCTGGCGTAGCGACGGGCACCCCAGCCATGTGCCGGTGCATGTGTGACGTTCGGACCCGCTCGTCCGGCGCCGTGCCGGTTGGCAACGGCTGCCGCGGCAGCGTCCCGCCCGGAGGGGACGAGTCCCCTGCGAAGCGGGCCGCTTTATACCACAGCCACTCCCGGAACTGAAGCCGGGGTTGCCCCACCCGCGATTATTGACAGTCCTGGTCGATACGCGCGGGGCGCGCCGGCAATTGCGAATGGTTTACAATCGACCGCGACCCCTCGCAGTCCAGGACCAATGCACTCCACCCGGGAACCCGACAGCAGCATGAGAAGCCAGCCGAACCCGATGCCGGGATTCATCAAGACCGCCGCCGAGATCGAACGCATGCGCGTGGCCTGCCGCCTCGCCGCCGACGTGCTGGAGATGATCGCACCGCACGTGCAGCCGGGCGTCAGCACCGGCGAGCTCGACCGCATCTGCCACGCGCATATCGTCGACGTGCAGCAGGCGATCCCGGCGCCGCTGAACTACCACGGCTTCCCGAAGTCGATCTGCACCTCGGTGAACCAGGTGGTCTGCCACGGCATACCCAGCGACAAGCGCATCCTGAAGCACGGCGACATCGTCAACGTCGACATCACCGTGCTCAAGGACGGCTACCACGGCGACACCAGCGCGATGTTCCTGGTCGGCAAGGTCGAGGCGCACGCCGAGCGCCTGGTGCGGATCACCCGGGAATGCCTCTATCGCGCCATCGCGCTGGTGCGCCCGGGCGCGCGGCTAGGCGACATCGGCCACGTGATCCAGCAGCACGCCGAGGGCAATTACTACTCGGTGGTGCGCGAGTACTGTGGCCACGGCATCGGCGCCCAGTTCCACGAGGAGCCCCAGGTGCTGCATTACGGGCGCCCCGACACCGGAATGGAACTGCAGGAAGGCATGACGTTCACGATCGAGCCGATGATCAACGCCGGCAAGCGCCACACCAAGCTGTCGCAGCGCGACGGCTGGACCGTGGAGACCAGGGACGGGCGGCTGTCCGCGCAGTGGGAGCACACGCTGCTGGTGACCGCCGGGGGCTGCGAGGTGCTGACGGCGCGCCGCGGCGAACCCTGGCGTACCGACTGAGCCATGCAGGAGCCTCCCCGCAGTGCAGCGGAACTGGCCGAGCGGCTTGCCGGCGGCGCGCCGCTGCTGGCGACCGTGCGCGAGCAGCTGGAGCGCGTGCGCGCTGACCTCGACGCGCGCTTCCTCGCCGGCGAGGACATCCGCACCCTGGTGCGCGAGCGCGCGCAGCGCCTCGATACCGTGCTGGCCTGCATCTGGGGCCACTTCGGGCTGACCGGCGAACCGGGGGTCGCGCTGCTCGCCGTCGGCGGCTACGGTCGCGGCGAACTCCATCCCTACTCCGACATCGACCTGCTGGTCCTGCTCACGGACGAATCCCTGAAGGAGCGGCATGCCGCGGCGCTGGAGTCGTTCATCACCTTCCTGTGGGACACGCGGCTGGCGATCGGCCACAGCGTGCGCACGCTCGGGGAGTGCCGCGACGTCGCCGCCGGCGACATCACCATCGCGACTGCGCTGATGGAGGCGCGCACGGTCGGCGGCGATCCCGGGCTACTGGCGCGGCTCGCCGCGCTGACCGGCCCGGAGCAGATATGGCCGAGCGCGGAGTTCTTCCGCGCCAAGTGGGACGAGCAGAAGGCACGCCACCGCAAGTTCAACAACACCGAGTACAACCTGGAACCGAACATCAAGGGCTGCCCGGGCGGCCTGCGCGACGTGCAGACCGTGGGCTGGGTGGCAAAACGCCACTTCCACGCGACCAGCACGCTGGAACTGGTGGCGCGCGGCTTCCTGACCGCGCACGAGTACGAGGCGCTGGCGAACGGGCAGGACTTCCTCTGGCGCGTCCGCTACGCCCTGCACATGCTGGCCGACCGCGCCGAGGACCGGCTGCTGTTCGACTACCAGCTGCAGCTGGCGCGGCTGTTCGGCTACGCCGACGACGAGCGCGGGCTCGGCGTCGAGCACTTCATGAAGGACTATTTCCGCTGCGTGCTGAAGCTCGGCGTGCTGAACGAGATGCTCACGCAGCTCTTCGACGAGGCGATCCTGCGCGCCTGCGAGCCGGTCAACCTCTACGAGCTCAACATCCGCTTTCGCGTGCGCAACGGCTACATCGAGGCGGCCCACGACAACGTGTTCCGCAACGCGCCGTGGGCGCTGATCGAGATGTTCACGCTGATGGCGCAGCACGATTTCATCGTCGGCGTGCGCGCCTCGACGATGCGCCTCGTGCACGGCTCGCTCCGGCTCATCGGGGCCGAACTGCGACGCGACGCGCGCGCCAACCGCCTGTTCCTGCAGCTGCTCGGCTCGCCCTACCGCGTCGCGACCCAGCTCGACCGCATGAAGCGCTACGGCGTGCTCGGGCGCTTCATCCCCGAGTTCGGCCGCATCGTCGGCCAGACCCAGCACGACCTGTTCCACGTGTACTCGGTCGATTCGCACACCATCCGCGTGGTGCGCAACATGCGCATGTTCCTGCTGCCGCGCGCGCGCGAGGATTTCCCGACCGCCGCGCACGCGATCAAGCGGCTGCCGCGCCCGGAACTGCTCTATATCGCGGGACTCTTCCACGACATCGCCAAGGGGCGCGGCGGCGACCACTCGAACCTGGGGGCGGCGGACGCCCGCGCGTTCTGCCGCCGCCTCGATCTGAGCTCGCGCGAGGCCAACCTCGTGGCCTGGCTGGTGCAGAATCACCTCGAGATGTCGACCACGGCGCAGCGCAAGGACATCTCCGATCCCGAGGTGATCATCGCCTTCGCGCGACTGGTGTCCGACCAGGTGCACCTCGACTATCTCTACACGCTGACGGTGGCCGACATCAACGCCACCAACCCCACGCTCTGGAACAGCTGGCGCGCGAGCCTGCTGCACTCGCTCTACGTGCAGACCAAGCGCGCGCTGCGACGCGGCCTCGAGAATCCCGTCGACCGCGGCGAACGCATCGTCGAGACCCGCGCCGCCGCGCTCGCGCTGCTCGCGGGCCACGGTGTCGAACCCGCGCGAGCCGAGGCGCTGTGGGCGTACATGGGGGCGGACTACTTCCTGCGCGAGACAGCCGCCGACATCGCCTGGCACACCGAGGCGATCCTGGCGCGCGCCACGCCGCAAGCACCGGTGGTGCTCACCAAGGCCGCCGGCAGCCGCTTCGATCCGGTGACGCAGATCTTCATCTACACGCGCGATCGCGACTACCTGTTCGCGGTGATCACGGCGACCATGGAGCAGCTGGGACTGGACGTGCACGGCGCGCGGGTCTATTCCTCGGCTGACCGCCACACGCTGGACACCTTCTTTGTTCTCGAGCAGGACGGGCGCCCGGTGCCGCCCGACGGGCCGCGCGCCGCCGCGATCAGGCAGGCTCTGGTCGAGCACATCGAGAGCAAGGAGCATTACCTCGACGTCGTGCAGCGCCACACCCCCCGCGCGCTGAAGCACTTCAGCGCGCCCACGGAAACGCGCCTCAACGCCGATCCGGTCAAGGGTTACTCGATACTCGAGGTGATGACACCCGACCGCGCCGGGCTGCTGGCGCGCATCGGGCGCGTCTTCCTAGCCTTCGGCATCAAGGTGCAGAACGCACGGATCACCACGCTCGGCGAGCGCGTCGAGGACGTCTTCTTCATCACCGATGCCGACCAGCACCCGATAGAGGACGCGGAGATGGCCGAAGCGCTGCAGCGCGCCATCCGCCAGGCGCTCGACCAGAACGGCACTGCGCCCGAATCCACACGGCGCGCGATGGCATGAACCCGGATCTCGCGCGGCTGCATCCCTACCCCTTCGAGCGCCTCTCCGCGCTGCTGGACGGTGTGCAGCCGGCCACGCTGGCGCCGATCTCGCTGTCGATCGGGGAACCCAGGCACCCGGCGCCGGCCTTCGTGCTGGAGGAACTGCACCGCCACGCCGGCGGTTACTCGCACTACCCGCAGACCCGGGGCAGCGTGCAACTGCGCGAGGCGATCGCGGACTGGCTCACGGCGCGCTACCGCCTGCGCGCGGGCAGCCTGGACGCGGCGGCGCACGTGCTGCCGGTCAACGGCAGCCGCGAGGCGCTGTTCGCGTTCACGCAGGCGGCGATCGACCGCAGCCGTGAAGCCGCGCCGCTGGTCGCGATGCCGAACCCGTTCTACCAGATCTACGAAGGCGCTGCGCTGCTCGCCGGCGCCTCGCCGCTGTTCCTGCCCGAGCGCGCCGACCGTCCCGGTATCCCCGACTTCGCCGCGGTCGCCGAGGCGGACTGGGCGCGCTGCCAGGTGCTGGTGGTCTGCTCGCCGGGCAACCCGACCGGCGCGGTACTGGACCTCGAGGACTGGCAAACGATCTTCGCGCTGGCGGATCGCCACGACCTCGTGGTGGTGTCCGACGAATGCTACTCGGAGCTCTACCCCGATGAGGACGCGCCGCCCCCGGGCGTGCTCGAGGCCTGCCGGCATCACGGGCGCGAGGGCTTCGAACGCTGCATCGCGTTCCACAGCCTGTCCAAGCGCTCGAGCCTGCCGGGCATGCGCTCGGGTTTCGTGGCCGGCGACGCCGCGCTGATCCGCGCCTTCCTGCTCTATCGCACCTACCACGGCTCGGCGATGCCGCCGCCGCACCAGGCCGCGAGCACGCTGGCCTGGCGCGACGAACGCCACGTGCGCGAGAACCGCGCGCTGTACCGCGCGAAGTTCGCCGCGGTGCTGGCGGAACTCGACGGCTGCCTCGAGGTGAGCGCGCCCGCCGGTGGCTTCTACCTCTGGCCGCGCACACCCTGCGACGAGCGCGAGTTCGCGCGCGAGTTGTACCGGCGCTGCAACGTGCTGGTGCTGCCGGGCAGCTTCCTCAGCCGCCCCACGCCGCGCGGCGACCCCGGGGCGCGACGCGTGCGCCTGGCGCTGGTCGCCGGGCTAGAGGAGTGCGTCGAGGCCGCGCGCCGCATCCGCGGCTTTGTCGCGACGCTCTGAACGCCCCTGCTGCCGGGGTTCCCAGCCCGGGAACATTGCGGGTATAAATACCCCGAAGCACACGCACAGGCCGAACGGGTGTCCGCCGCGCACACGCCAGATTCCGTGATCCTGCGAGAATCCCTCGCCAGCACCGAGCGGCTGATATCGGAGACGATCTCGCGCGCCGAGGACCTGCACGCGCTCGCGCTGCTGGCGGATCTCGAGAAGTGCTCGCTCGCGGCGGCACGCGCCTCGGACTGCCTGGCCACGGACTGGTCGGGCGACCGCCAGCGCCTGCTGCACGATCTGCGCAATCACATCGGTGCGATCAGCGGCTACCTCGAACTGCTGCTCGAGGAGCACGAGGACATCGACCGCCGGCTCGCGAGCAACCTCGACGCCCTGCGCGCGCAGGTCGGCGAACTGCTCGCGGCGACCGCGCCCGAGGCAAACGCCGCGCTGACCCCGCCGCCGCCGGCGCCCGAGGGAGGACACGGCACCCTGCTGGTGATAGACGACAACGAGCTCAGCCGCGAGTTGCTGGGGCGCTACCTGCGCCGCCAGGGCCATGCCGTGCTCGCCGCCGCCTCGGGCGCCGAGGCCATCGCGATATTGCAGCACAGCGCCGTCGACCTGATCTTCCTCGACCTCGTTATGCCGGAGATGAGCGGGCTGGAACTGCTCGAGCGCATCAAGTCCGACGAACGCCTGCGCGCGGTTCCCGTGATCATCGTCTCGGGCATCGCGGAGAGCGATGGCGTGATCCGCTGCATCGAGGCCGGCGCCGAGGATTACCTGTCGAAGCCCTTCAATCCCACGCTGCTGCAGGCGCGCCTGAACGCCGGCCTGCAGCGCAAGCGCTGGCACGACCGGGAGGAAGCCTACCGGCGCGAGCTCGAGCGCAACCAGCGCTTCATCCGCAACACCTTCGGGCGCTACCTCTCGGACGAGATCGTCGATGCACTGCTCGAGACGCCGCAGGGCCTGGACCTGGGCGGCATCACCTGCAGGGTCACGATCCTCATGGCCGATATCCGCAATTTCAGCCAGATCTGCGAGAGCCACCCGCCGCAGCAGGTGGTGAAGCTGCTGAACAACTACCTCGGCGGGATGTCGGCGGTGATCATGGCGCACAATGGCACCGTGGACGAATTCATCGGCGACGGCATCCTCGCGATATTCGGCGCACCGGTGGGCCGCCCCGACGACGCCCGGCGCGCCACGCGCTGCGCGCTGGGGATGCAGGCGGCGGTGCACGGCATCAACGCGCGCAACCGCGAGCAGGGACTGCCCGAGATCGCGATCGGCATCGGCCTGAACACCGGCGTGGTCGTCGCGGGCAATATCGGCTCGGAGCGGCGCAGCAAGTACGGCGTGGTCGGGCACACGGTCAACCTCACCGCGCGCATCGAGTCCTACACCGGCGCCGGCGAGATCCTCGCCTCGCAGAGCACCGTGGACGAGGTCGGCCCCGGCCTCGGGACCGGACGCAGCTTCAGCGCGCGCCCCAAGGGCATGGCCGGCGAGGTCGTGATCCACGCCATCACGAGCCTGCGCGGCGGGGACGGCGCCACGACCCCGGTCCCCACCGACGCCGGCCAGGAGTACAGCGCGCCATGACACGGATCCTCCTCGTCGAGGACAACGAGATGAACCGCGACATGCTCTCGCGCCGCCTGGCGCGCAAGGGCTTCGAGGTGCTGCTGGCGCTCGACGGCGAGCAGGCCGTCACGATGACCGTGACCGAGCAGCCCGAGCTCGTGCTGATGGACATGAACCTGCCGCTGAAGGACGGCTGGAGCGCGGCGCGCGAGATCCGCGCCGACGCGCGCTGCCAGGGCATCCCGATCATCGCGCTGACCGCGCACGCGATGTCCGACGACCGCAGCCGGGCGCTGGCCGCGGGCTGCGACGACTACGAGACCAAGCCGCTCGACTTCCAGCGGCTGCTCGCCAAGATCGCGATCCTGCTCGAGGCCCGGGGCAGCGCGGGCGCACCGCCATGAGCCTGCTGCAGCGGCTCACGGTCGCGATCTTCATCGTCCTGCTGCTGTTCGCGACCAACGTCGTCACCTACTCCATCGGCAACCGCACCATCCGCGACGCGCTCGACGCGGTGAGCGACGGGGTGCAGGGCCAGATCAACGCCAGCGCCTTGCACCAGGGCATGGACGACGTGAACCAGCAGCTTCTGGTGCTGGTGACGCTGCGCGACTCGACCGGCCAGGGCATCTCCGCCGCGGAAGCCGGGCGCACCCGCGATCGCATCGCCGGGCTGCGAGAGCTGATCGGGCGCATGCTGCGCAACACCAACGAGGATTCCGCGGTGGCGTACGCGACGCTGCAGGCGCGCGCCGAATCGCTGTTCGGCGACTGGGAGAGCGTGCTGGGCGGCCTGCGCCGCCAGGGCGCGCGGGGCCTGTCTGCCGCCGAGCTGAAGGACGCCTACGCCGGCGTCGAGCAAACCCTGTCGGAGTTCGAGCAGGCCGTGATCGCCGTCGCGCGCGCGCAGAGCGCACAGATCGAGTCGACCGGGCGCATCATCGGTCGCATCACCGTGATCATCTCCCTCAGCTCGATCTTCGTGACCAGCATGCTGGGCTTCCTGCTGATCCGCCACACCAACGAGTCGCTGATGCGCCTGCGCGAGGGCACGGTCAGGATCGGCGGCGGCGACCTCGACTATCGCATCACGGTGCCGTCGAACGACGAGTTCGGACAGCTCGCCACCGCCTTCAACGACATGTCGGAGAAGTTGCGCATCGCGGTGCTGGAGGTGCAGGAGGCGAAGGAACAGGCCGACCGCGCCAACGCGGCGAAGAGCGGCTTCCTCGCCAACATGAGCCACGAGCTGCGCACGCCCCTCAATGCGATCATCGGCTACAGCGAGATGATGGTGGAGATGGCCGCCGAGGAGGAAGACCTCGCCGCCGCCGAGCTGACCGGCGACATGCAGCGCATCCTCACGGCCGGGCGGCACCTGCTGTCGCTGATCAACAACGTGCTGGATCTCGCCAAGATCGAGACCGGCAAGATGACGCTCTACCGCGAG
>JAGPES010000572.1 GCA_018057015.1 Pseudomonadales bacterium
CAACTGGATGGGGCAGGGCAACGACGTCGTGGTCATGCAGGCCGCCTTCGCGGCGCTGAAGCCGGGCGGCGTGCTCGGCGTGGTCGAGCACCGCGCCGCGGCGGGCGCGACCCCCGAGCAGGTCAAGGACAGCGGCTACATGACCGAGGAGATGGTCATAAAGGCCGCCGGGGCCGCGGGCTTCGTGCTCGAGGAGAAGAGCGAGATCAACGCCAACCCGCGCGACACCCGCGATCACCCCAAGGGGGTCTGGACGCTGCCGCCCTCGCTCGCGCTGGGCGAAACGGACCGCGAGAAGTATCTCGCGATCGGCGAGAGCGATCGCATGACGCTGCGTTTCCGCAAACCGGCGCAATGACGGCACTGGAGATCCCGTGGCGCGAACTCTCCGCCGATGCGCTGCAGGGCGTCATCGAGGAGTTCGCGACGCGCGAAGGCACCGAGTACGGCCTGTCCGAGGTGCCGCTGGCCACCAAGGTCGCGCAGATCCGCCGCCAGATCGAGCGCGGCGAGGTGCTGGTGTTCTTCGACACGCTGATCGAGAGCTGCCAGCTGCTGACCCGTGAACAGGCCGCGCGCATGCGCGCGGCCGCCACCACGGAAGCCGGGGCGTGAACGCGACCGCCGAGTCCACGCTCGACACGCGCGGCCTGTGCTGTCCCGAGCCGGTGATGATGCTGCACAACCGCATCCGCGACATGGCGCCCGGCGACGTCGTCGTCGTGCTCGCCAGCGATCCCTCGACGCAGCGCGACATCCCGCGCTTCTGCGAGTTCCTCGGCCACGCGCTGCTTGCCCACGAGGAACCCGATGGCGAATTCCGCTACCGCATCCGCAAGGGCGGCTGAACCCGTGCCGCATTCGCCGCCCGATTGCGACGCGCTGTGCGCGCTGTTCGACGCGTTGTTCCTCGAGAGCGAGAACACGCGCCTCGTCAAGGGCGGCGAGGAGCCGGTCTACCTGCCTGCCGACGCCGGGTGTGCCGAGCACCGTGTCGTGTTCCGCCTCGATTACGTGCCCAGCGCGCTGCACGAGATCGCGCACTGGTGCATCGCGGGGCCCGCGCGCCGCCTGCTGGTCGATTACGGCTACTGGTACGACCCCGACGGCCGCGATGCCGCGACGCAGCGCGAGTTCGAGCGCCTCGAGGCGCGCCCGCAGGCCCTGGAGTGGCTGCTGAACGAGGCATGCGGCATGCGCTTTCGCCCGAGCATCGACAACCTGGACGGCGCGTCGGGCGACCTGCGCGCCTTCGCCGCGGCGATCGCGCGCGAGGCCGCGGCCTGGTGCGCGAACGGCCTGCCGCCGCGCGCGGCGCGCCTGCACGCGGCGCTGGCGGCGCGCTTCGGCGGCCGCGCGACGCTGCGCCCCGAAGACCACGATGCACGCCGGCTGCTCGACGGCGGCGGCTGACGATGCAGCCGCACTTCCTGCTCGACGCCTCGATCTACATCTTCCGTGCGTACTTCGCGCTGGCGCCCCGGTGGCGGGCGGCCAACGGCCACCCCACGCACGCGGTGCAGGGCTACGCGGGTTTTCTCTGCGACTTCCTGCGCCGCACCGCCCCGAAGCACGTGCTCGCGGCCTTCGACGAGAGCCTCGGCAGCTGTTTCCGCAACCAGATCCACGCCGGTTACAAGAGCAGCCGCGCGTTGCCCGACGAGGCGCTCGCATTCCAGCTGCAGGCCTGCCGCGAGCTCACCGGATTGCTCGGCATCGCGAGCGTTGCCAGCGCGCGCTTCGAGGCCGACGACCTGATCGCCTCCGCGGCCTGCGCGGCGCGACGGCAGGGCGATTGCGCGGTGGTGATCAGCCGCGACAAGGACCTGGGGCAGGTGCTGCGCGGCGCCGACGATCGCCTGTGGGATTTCCCCGCGGCTGCACCGCTCGACCGCGCGACGTATCGCGGGCGACACGGCATCGAGCCCGAGCAGGTGCCCGACCTGCTGGCGCTCTGCGGCGACCCGGTGGACGACGTGCCCGGCGTGCCGGGAATCGGCGTGAAGACGGCCGTGGCGCTGCTGCAACGGCACCCCGACGTGCACGCGCTGCTCGATGCGCTCGATGCGGTCGCGGCCTCGTCGCTTCGCGGCGCGTCGCGCGTCGCGCGGCTGCTGGACGCGCATGCCGGACAGATCCGCATGGCGCGTCGGCTGACGGCGCTCGCCGAGGATGCCTTCGCGACGCAGCAACTGCCGGCCACGGCGCGCCAGCCCGCGCAGCGCGCTGCGCTGGTGGACTTTGCCGACGTTCACGGCCTGGGCGAGCGCCTGCGCGCGCGCCTGCTGGCGGTCGCGGACGCCGCAACGTGAAGCTGCTGATCGACGAGAACATTCCCGGTGCGCGCGAGGCCTTCACGCGTTTCGGCAGGGTGCAACTGCTGCCCGGGCGCGCGATCGACGCCGCCGCCGTGCGCGACGCCGACGCGCTGCTGGTGCGCTCCGTCACGCGCGTCGACCGCGCGCTGCTCGCGGGCAGCCGCGTGCGCTTCGTCGCCACCGCGACCGCAGGCACCGATCCCGTGCGCATCGACGAGCTCGACGCGCTCGGCATCCGTTTCCCGCACGCGCCGGGCAGCAAAGCCGACT
>JAGPES010000573.1 GCA_018057015.1 Pseudomonadales bacterium
CCACGCAACAGACCTTGTCCCACAGCGGCATCTCGTCGTCGTAGAGCGTGCGGAACTGGGAATGTCCGGAATCGGCAAGCCGCTGCACCACGCGCGCCAGCGCCTCGGCGCCCGCGCCACCGTCGCGAAAATGCGTGGTTTCCACCGCCTCGCAGCCCAGGCGGGCCGCCTGCTCCTTCAGCAGGGCCACCTCGGCGTCGGAGTCGGCATCGAAGCGGTTGATGGCGATCACTACCGGCACGCCGAACAGCCCGATGTTGCGCACGTGGCGTGCCATGTTGGTGCAGCCCGCGCGCAGCGCCTCCAGGTTCTCGATGCCCAGCTCCGACTTGCGCTGGCCGCCGTGCATCTTCAGCGCCCGCACGGTGGCGACCAGCACCGCGGCATCGGGGTGCAGGCCGCCCTTGCGCGCCGCGACATCGAAGAACTTTTCCGCGCCGAGGTCCGCACCGAAGCCCGCCTCGGTGACCACGTAGTCCGCCAGCTTCAGCGCGCTGCGCGTCGCGATGAGCGAGTTGCAACCGTGCGCGATATTGCCAAACGGACCGCCGTGGATCAGCACCGGGTTGTTCTCGAGCGTCTGCACCAGGTTCGGCTGCATCGCCTCGCGCAGCAGCACGGTCATCGCGCCCGCGGCGTTCACCTCGCGTGCGTACACCGGCGACAGGTCACGACGGTAGCCGATGACGATGCTGCCGAGGCGCCGCTCCAGGTCCGCCAGGTCGCGCGCGAGGCAGAAGATCGCCATCACCTCCGAGGCCGGCGTGATGTCGTAGCCCGCCTCGCGCACCAGTCCGTTCGCCGCGCCGCCCAGACCGACGCAGATATCACGCAGGCTGCGGTCGTTCATGTCCACGGTGCGCCGCCAGCTCACACGGCGCGGGTCGATCCTCAGGTCGTTGGACCAGTACAGGTGATTGTCGACCATCGCCGCCAGCAGGTTGTGCGCCGCGGAGATGGCGTGGAAATCACCGGTGAAATGCAGGTTGATGTCTTCCATCGGCACGACCTGCGCATACCCCCCGCCGGCCGCCCCGCCCTTCATGCCGAAGCAGGGGCCGAGGCTGGGCTCGCGCAGCGCGAGCAGCGTGTTGCAGCCGATGCGGTTCATGCCGTCGGTGAGCCCGACCGCCACCGTGGTCTTGCCCTCGCCGGCCGGCGTCGGCGAGATCGCCGTCACCAGGATCAGCTTGCCATCCGGGCGCGCGTCGAGAGTCTCTAGGAATGCCCGGTCGATCTTGGCCTTGCTGCGGCCATAGGGAATCAGGGCATCCGCGGGGATGCCGGCACGACCGGCGACTGCGTCGATCGGCAGCATCGTCGCGGCGCGCGCGATCTCGATGTCCGGCGGCAAGGGTTGCACCATCTTCTACCCCCGAAAACGAGCGGCGCCCCAGGGCGCCGCTCGTTGCATAGCCAATCATCAGAACTTGTAGCGGACCGACATCACGACCAGCTGCGAGTTGTAGTCCGGTCGCTCCCAGGCGAAGGCAAGGTATCTCGCGCTCGCCTGCGCCGGATCCGCGGGTGTCGCAGGACTGACGACCTGATCGCTCCAGCCCCAATCCTCGGCATCCCGGGTCTCGTAGATGTACCGGCCGGTCACGTCGATCCTGTCGTTCCAGTGGTACACGCCGGACACGCTGAAGCGCAACAACTCGTCCTGGCTGTCCGGCGTGTCGCCGAACACCGGCAGTGCCGTACCTGCCGGGTAGGTGCTGCCGATAAACTCGCTCGCGTAGCTCGAATCCGACTCCATGTACGCCAGGTCGACCGACAGGCTGAACCGTTCCTCGACAACCACCCAATCCATGCTGAGGCCGAATGCGTCGATTTCGTCCTCGGTGTCGAGGCCCCAGTCGATGTAGGGCGTCGCACCGGCCTGGTTCATCTGTCGCCCGATCTGCTCGAACTCGTAGTTCTCGCGGCTGGCGTACGCAGACAGAACCACCGCATTGGACGGGCTCCAGCTGAAGCCGACGTTCCAGATCCCGCTGTCCCGCCTTTCGAGACCGACGGTGTCGTTGTCGAAGTCGTCGCGCACCACATCGTACCGGGCATAGACGGAAGCCGCGGCGCCCAGCGCGTAGTTCGCCTCGATCTCGTAGACCTCCTGGTCGCGGTCGAGCAGGAAGACCGGCGTACCCCGGCGCGGGATTCCGCCGGGGGAGATGACCTCCCCGGTTTCGTCGCTCAAATCCGCCTCGATGACGTTGTACTCGGCGCGCAGCTTGATCGTCAGCGCCTTGATGGTCGCGATGCTGAGCTCCGCCCACACCTTGTCCTCGGCGGTCGAATCCGTGAACGAGGCCGGCGAGTAGAGCCTGGCGACAGAGTCGTACTCCAGTTCGTCGGTATCGCGATCCGCTTCCTCGTATTCGTAGCCACCGCGCAGCTTCACGCGCCCGGCGAAGCGATAGCCCGCCTCCGCGCCGAGGGCCTGGGTCTGCTTGTCGTAGACCTTGGAAGTGAAGCCCGGCGCCGTGCTGTTGTAGGTGTAGCTCAACTCGTTGACCGGCAGCGGATCGTGCCTGGCGTCGCGGTCCTTGTAGGCGTACTGCACGCGATAGTCGAAACGCGAAAAC
>JAGPES010000574.1 GCA_018057015.1 Pseudomonadales bacterium
CCACCAGTCCGAGTACGGGTCGTCCTGCTCCGCGCCGCGCTTCATCTTGTTCATGGCGCCGATGAAACCGTTGAGACCGATGATGCCGGGACGCCCCTCGGTCGGTGCACGGCCGTGCCAGATGCGCGAGGCGTGGTGCGTGTGCAGCGTCAGCGACATCGCGCTGCGCAACGATCCGAGATTCAGTTGCAGGGGTTCTGTGTGTTCGTTGGCCATCGGAGCGACTCGTGGTGAAGAAGCGAGTCGCCAGCATCGGCATCGGCCGGAAGGCTTTCAGTCAACAAACCGCAGCCCATGCGCGCCCGGTTTGATCCGCACGGAAGGCTGTGTGTGCCGGCTATCCCCTGGGGATAGGGTTCCGACCGGCAAGGGGCCGGAAGGTGAGACGGCGTTGCGTTGTCAGCGCTTCCAGCTGGATTGGTCGCGGGGTAACCGCCCGTCGGGATCATTGACCACGACGGAATTGCCGTCCTTGAGTCGATCCACGTACACGACGACATTGGTGCCGCCGTCGTTCGCCTGACTCGGGAACAGGATCCCCGCGTGGCCCTGGGCCAGCACCATGTCGCCCAGCACCCAAGTAGGCGGCTCGATGTGCAGGTCGAATTTCAGGTGGCGCCAGTCCTCACGCCAGTCGTGCCACAGCTCATCCCAAGAATCGCCCTGGTGGAGTTGCCGCAGATCGACCAGTCTGCGCAAAGTGACGGTGTACGAACACATCGTGCAGGGCGACAGGAAGGGCGAGGTCTGCTGGTACTCGCGCAATGCGGTCACCTCCTCCAGCGACAGATACAGCGCCTCGATGCCCTCCCGGTTGAAGCGCCCGCCCTTGGCCGCCGCACCGGCGCCGCTGGTGGGCCGGCTGGCCCACTGCGGGGTATGCGCGCGGAACAGTGTGGTGCCGGGCGGCAGGTCGTGGAGGATCATCCGGTGAACCCCGCACTGATCGACTCCAAGTAATCGATCGCATCGTCGGTGCGTCCTTCCTGCACCAACTGCAGCAGGGTCTTGTGGCGGAACGCCGGAATGGGCTCGTTCTTGACCATGAAAAGCGCACGCGCGGTGTTCGGCTGCACTGCCGTGGCGGCCGACAGCACCCGCATGAGATCGCGCAGCGCGGCCTGCAGTCGCGGGGACTCAGGGTGAGTGCGCAGGGTGTTGCGGTGCACCCCGGCCAGCGTGGCCAAGTCCTGGTACTGCAGACCAAACGCATCGGCGACGCCCGTGGCGGAGATGTGGGACGTGCCGGCTTCACGCACCGACTCAAGCACGTCCGCGAAAGCGATAGAGGCCATGGCGCTGCTCCCATAGGCAAGGAATCGTGCGCATATTATACGCACAGTTAACGCACAGTGCAAAGCAGCTCTCCGTTCCCTGCCGGAAGACTCCCTGTCCCAGCTATCCCGTGGGGATAGCTCAGGCGTCGCGCAAGGCTGAGCGCAGCCGTGCGAGGTAGGCGCGCGCCACGTCGGGGTCGGCCGGACGGGAAGCCGAAGGCGACGACGATGGCGCCGGCCCCGCGGCTCGCGGCGCGGGCGGCGCTGCTGCGTCGGTCCCCGCCCACGCCTTGAACTCCCCCCGCAGCGCCTTCTGGATGATGCCGAACAGGTAGCCCGCGGGATTGCGCACCGTGCTTCCGCCACAGCGCGCCGCCCACTCGTCGAGCACCGCCTGGCGCTGGGTTTCGTCCACCTGCTCCAGGGCCACCAGTGCGCCGGCCTGCTGCTCGTCCTTCAGGCGCAGGAAGCGCTCGGGCAGCCGGAGGTTCTGCATTGCCCTCACGCGCGGTACGGTACGTACTTCATTCATACGATCAATACGTACTGTACGGCCCTCCTTCGGAATCCGAAGAGAGCCGTCCGGCGCGGGTTTCGGCCCTGCTTCGGATTCCGAAGGCTGGGGCGGAGCATTCCGAAGAAAGGCTTCCTGACCTTCTTCGGATTCGTGGCCCGCCCCCTCCTGTGGATAACCTGAGGTCGTCCAGCCATGCCGCGCCATGCGCTGCGCCAGCACCTGCAGGCGGGTCGGCAGCGTGCGGCCGCTTAGCAGCGGGTCTTCGGCAATCTCCTTGAGCGTGTTCATGCCCACGATCTGTACCGCCTTGGCGGCATGGGTCAGCGCCTGGCTCACCAGGCCGAGGTAGTGGGCGTCAAGCTGTATCGCTTCGAAGGGCGACAGCGGTTCGTCATGCAGCACGTAGAGATTGCCCTGGATGCGGCCGGTCCTGGGGTCGCGCCGCCGCCGCACCAGGCTGAGCCAGCGCGTCAGCCGCAGCAGCGTCAGGGCGCGCGCCACGGTCTCGTGCGAGGCCTGCGCCGCGCAGGGCATGGACGCCAGATAGGGGCAGAGCTGATCGTAGGTTGGAAAGGCGGTCACGCCATCGTCGTTGAGCTGAAGGCGGAACACCTGCCAGGCATTGCGCTCCAGCGGTGTCAGGCGACGGTCGAGGAACAGCGCGCGCGGAACGCTCTCGTGCCGGTTGCCGCTGTACAGAAAACCATCTTGGCGCGGCGCCGCGCCCTGCCCCGTTTCCTTCGGCTCAAGGTGCCGTAGCGCTTCGTCGAACAAGGCCGACAGCGCAACGG
>JAGPES010000575.1 GCA_018057015.1 Pseudomonadales bacterium
GTTGCTTATTCAAAAATAGAAATTATCCCCTTGTACCGCAAGGGGGCGAGTCGTCAGAATATCGTGGGTTTCTAATATACTCGACCGGACACGTAACGACCTCTGCATGCAAGCCGTGAGCCCATCTATCCCGCCAGTTCAGGAAGTCAAGAACACCACGTGCTACATGTGCGCCTGCCGCTGCGGCATCCGCGTGCATTTGCGCGATGGCGTGGTGCGTTACATCGACGGCAACCCCGATCACCCACTCAATAAGGGCGTGATCTGCGCCAAGGGTTCGTCGGGCATCATGAAGCAGTATTCCCCCGCGCGTCTGCTGAAGCCGCTCAAGCGCAAGGCCGGGGCCGAACGCGGCGCCGGCGAGTTCGAAGAGATCGAGTGGGACGAGGCCTTCGCCACGCTGGCCGAACGCCTGGGGAAAATCCGCGCCACCGACCCGAAGAAATTTGCGCTGTTCACCGGCCGCGACCAGATGCAGGCGCTGACCGGCATGTTCGCGCGCCAGTTCGGCACGCCCAACTATGCGGCGCACGGCGGTTTCTGTTCGGTGAACATGGCCGCCGGCATGATCTACACCATCGGCGGTTCGTTCTGGGAATTCGGCGGCCCCGACCTCGATCGCGCCAAGCTGTTCGTCATGATCGGCACGGCGGAAGACCACCATTCCAACCCGCTGAAGATCGCGTTGTCGAAATTCAAGCGCGACGGTGGCCGTTTCATTTCGATCAATCCGGTGCGCACCGGTTACTCGGCGATCGCCGACGAATGGGTGCCGATCCGCCCGGGCACGGATGGCGCGCTGCTGCTCGCCATCATCCACGAGATCATCGCCACCGGCTTGTACGACCGGGAGTTCCTGGTCCAGTACAGCAATGCCGGGCAACTGATCAACGTCGATGAGGCCAACGACGAGTTCGGTTTTTTCGTGCGCACCGAGGTGCCGACCGAGGAAGCCTGTTACGAACCGCAGGACAAGCTGTGGTGGGACCGCACGACCGACCGCGCGGTGGTCACGCACAGCCCGGGCGCCGATCCCTTCCTGCTCGGCGAGTTCAAGCTGCCGGACGGCACGCCGGTGAAGCCGGCTTTCCAGTTGCTGCAGGAGCGGGTCAAGGAGTACACGCCGGAGTGGGCGGCGCAGATCACCGGCATCCCGGCCGAGACCATCCGCCGCGTGGCGCATGAAATGGGCGTCACGGCGCGCGACCAGAAGATCGAGCTGCCGATCGCCTGGACCGATTCCTGGGGCAGGGAACACGACACGGTGACCGGCAACCCGGTGGCCTTCCACGCCATGCGCGGCCTCGCCGCCCACAGCAACGGCTTCCAGACCATACGCGCGATGTCCATCCTGATGTCGCTGCTGGGCACCATCGACCGCCCCGGCGGATTCCGCCACAAGGCACCCTTCCCGCGGCCGATCCCGCCCTGCGCCCGCACGCCCAACGACCCGCGCGCGGTGCAGCCCAATCGTCCGCTCGACGGCATGGCGCTGGGCTGGCCCTCGGACCCGGACGACCTGTTCGTCAACGACGACGGCAGCCCGGTGCGCATCGACAAGGCCTTCTCCTGGGAATATCCGCTGTCGGTGCACGGCCTGATGCACAACGCCATCACCAACGCCTGGCGCGGCGATCCCTACCGCATCGACACGCTGCTGATCTTCATGGCCAACATGGCGTGGAACTCGACCATGAATGCGGTCGAAGTGCGCAAGATGCTGAATGACAAGGCCGAGGATGGCGAGTACAAGATTCCCTTCCTCGTCGTCTGCGACGCCTTCCATTCTGAGATGACGGCCTTCGCCGACCTGATCCTGCCCGACACGACCTACCTCGAACGCCACGATGTGATGTCGATGCTCGACCGGCCGATCTCCGAGTTCGACGGTCCGGTGGATTCGGTGCGCGTTCCGGTGGTCCCGGTGTCGGGCGACTGCAAGCCTTTCCAGGAGGTGCTGATCGAACTCGGCACGCGCCTCAAGCTGCCGGCCTTCGTCACGAAGGAAGGAGAGCGCAAGTTCCGCGACTATCCCGACTTTGTGGTGAATTGGGAATCCGAGCCCGGCTCCGGCATCGGCTTCCTCGCCGGCTGGAGAGGGAAGGGCGGAGAGAAATCGCTGCGCGGCGAACCGAACCCGAACCAGTGGGAGATGTACAAGAAGAACAACTGCGTCTTCCATTACGAACTGCCGAAGTCCTACCAGTACATGCGCAACTGGAACAAGGGCTACCTCGAATGGTCGCAGCGCAACCGCATCACGCGCTATGCCGAGCCGATCCTCATTCACATTTATTCCGAGGTGCTGCAACGCTTCCGTGCCGCCGCACAGGGCAAGGGCTTCTCGCGCCGGCCGCCGGAAGCGCTGAAGAAGCGCGTCGAGACCTATTTCGACCCGCTGCCTTTCTATTACGATCCGCTCGAAGCCCAGGTCACCGACAAGCACCAGTATCCTCTGGCGGCCGTGACGCAGCGACCGATGGCGATGTACCACTCCTGGGATTCGCAGAACGCCTGGCTGCGCCAGATCCATACCCACAACTACCTTTACGTCAATGCGCAGACCGCCCAGCGTCAGGGCA